>JBBPIG010000006.1:0-150658 GCA_038040445.1 Acidobacteriota bacterium
TTTTTTCTTATTATCACTACAAAAACCCACCACCCGCCCCACCCCCCCCCCCCGCGCCGCAGTCCAAATAAAGTCTATGCTACTTGGAACCCGTTCGACACGCGCGGTGTCAAATCAAGAAGCAACACAACGCCAGAGCGCCTAACGCTAGAATCGAGGTGAAATGCTTTGTCATTTCCAAAGGCCCGCGTACGCCCTGTGTCCCCGCCACCCGTCATCAACGTGACCCCGTTAATCGATGTGCTGCTCGTGTTGCTAATCATCTTCATGGTGATCCAGCCGCACAAAGAAGCGAAGCTGCCGGTTAAGGCTCCGGAGCGCGCGTCGGGCATTGAAGAACCGTCGCCCGAAACGCTGATGCTGACCGTAGCACACGATATGCGGCTTGAGCTTAACTCAAAGCCTATTGAAGTAGGCGAGCTTCTCCCATTGTTGGCAGATTTGATGGAACAGCGCCCTCTCGATACAAGAACGCTTTTCATCAAGGCTCCGCCGATGCTCGCTTACGGACCCGTCGTGCTGTTGATAGACCTCGCGAAGGGCGCAGGCGTAGTTACCGTCGGTTTGGTGAAGGACGAGGGCTGACCTGAAGTAACACCTGGGAGCGCAGGCATCCCTGCCTGCTTTGCGTTGCGCTAGAAGAGGCAGGCAGGGATGCCTGCGCTCCCAGGTGTTACTTCAGTCGGCCGTCGAAAATGACGTCCGGGCCGAGCCTGCGTATCTTGACCGAGGAAAAAGTTATCGCGTCGCTGAGCCGGGTTATTTCCAGATCGCCGATCGCTTCAGTCCCCTGGCCGATTATCTTCGGAGCTATGACAACAACCAGGCGATCGACTGCTCGGGCCGCAAGCAGCGATGTGATGACGCCCTTTCCCCCTTCAACAAGCACCGATGCGACGCCGCGACGCCCAAGCTCTTCAAGCAAGCGCGAGATATCGATTCCTGAGCGGTTCCGGGCGGCCGGTAGGCGGAGTATCTCGGCGCCAAGTTCCTGAATCTTGCTCGCGCGATTGGGATCGGCGGTGACGTCCGCCGCCACGAGCGTCCGCGGCGCCGCGCCGCCGGCGAGCACGCGCGAAGCGAGCGGTATGCGAAGTTTGCTGTCGATGATAACTCGTAGCGGATCGCGGCCTTTTATCAGCCTGACTGTCAATTGCGGGTCGTCGGCCAGCACCGTCCCTATGCCCACCAGGATCGCGTCGTGCTCGCGGCGCAGCTTGTGAGCCAGTTGCAGGGAAGGCGGTGCGCTTATCCATCGCGAATCGCCAGTCGAGGTGGCGATGCGGCCGTCGAGCGACTGAGCGAACTTTACCGTGACGAACGGAACACCGGTCGCAGAATACTTAAAGTACTTTTCATTCAGCGCGCGGCAAGCTTGCTCTAAGATGCCGGTCTCTACTTCGATGCTTTCAAGCTGATTGAGAATCCCACCGCCCGCGGGCTGAGATTGATCATTGTAGTCTCTTGCGCCGACGACAATGCGAGCGACGCGACTATCGATCAATCGCCTCACACAGGATTCGTTTGGGGTATCGCGGCGCGGCTCGATGTTGGTGTACACGGTTGCGCCGCGGGCCAGCCCTCCGGCCTCGTCAACAGCGGCGACGACGGCGGGGGGCCCTCCTTCGCGGCAGTAGCCCCGACCCACCACGCGGCCATCGGCCACCACGAGAGCCCCAGCCAGTGGTTCGCGCGAAGGCCGATCAACGCCGCGCTCGGCAAGCCTGATCGCCATTCGCATGAACTTGTCATCGGTCGTTCGCATGAATTGTTTCAGTCTATCGCAGCAGACCAACCACTGACTACTGACCGCTGAGTTGGGCAGTGTCCTAATCTTGTGTTGATATTTGCTAGTGTCCTAGATACCGTTTGCGGATTATTTCCGGTGGAAGCTAAGATTGATTCGCAATGGTTGTCGAGCTTGTGAAAGAGTTCACGTTTGAAGCGGCTCACCGCTTACCCCGCGTTCCGCATGATCACAAATGCGCGCGGCTGCACGGACATTCCTTCAGATGCGAGGTCGCCGTGCGCGGAGATGTTGATCCAACGACCGGATGGTTCATCGACTACGCCGAGATCTCCGACGCATTCGAGCCGCTGCGCCAGCGGCTGGACCACTATTACTTGAACGAGATAGATGGGCTCGACAACGCCACCAGCGAGAACCTCGCGCGCTGGATATGGGAGCGTTTAGAAGGCCGTCTGTCCGGGCTTCATCGAGTGACGATTCGGGAAACCTGCTCATCGCGATGCGATTACTTCGGGGAATGAGAGAGCTACCGGGTAACGGGCGGGAAGGCGCTGACGGGACATCACGCGGCACTGATCGATGCGGATATCGAAACTACTGCTTTCCTGCGAAGCTTATCCGCGGACATTGCGCGGTCGGCTGATAACAATAACTCGTCGATAGATTCGCCGTCCGCGCCGAAGCAGGCCCACCCAACGCTTATGCCGGCGAATACGCTCGAACCGTTGGTTCCAAACGTGCGGTCGTCTACGGCTTGCTGAATCCGATGAACCAACGCGCGCACCTCGATCGCCTCGATCTGCGCAAGTGCAATGAGCTCATCGCCAGCGTACCGGCTGAGAAAGTCTTCGGATCGGAATTGGCGCGTGAGCAAACCGGCTATTTCACGCACCGCGTCGTCACCCGCCCCGCCTGCAGGCGAGTCATTCACGCTCTCGAAGCCGTCGATATCCATAATCAACAGCGCGAAGCTAGCACCATAGCGGCGCGCTCGATCTGCCTCTTGCTCGAAACGAAGCCTTAGCGCCCGCGCATTCGGCAGGCCGGTGAGCGGATCTGATAGTTGGGTTTCTGTTTCTTCGTGATGCACGGCGTTTGCTATGGCGTCGGCAGCGAGCTTGCCCACCGCTTCGACCAGCCGCAGATGGTCGGGTGAGTAGGCGTCGAGGTCGGCAGAATAGAGCGTGAGTGCGCCTAGCACGTCGTCGCCTTTCAGCAAAGGCACTGCGATCACCGTGCGGTAAGGCGTATCGAGCTTGACCTGCGCGGCGTCGAAATCAAGCTGCGGATCACAGTTGTACATCGGCTGGCGGTTGGAGACGACCCAGCCTGTTATGCCGGATCCGAGTATGATGCTCGCGCCCTTGAAGCGCTCGGCGTTGCGGCCGCTGACATGCACCGCTTCGACGTCAATCGAGTTCGACTTCCCAAGGTAAAGAACGCAGGTTGTGTGGCTGACGATATCCTGCAGCCTTGAAGAGAAGACCGCGAACATATCGCGCAGGTCCAGGCTCGTTCCAATTGTCTGGGCTATTTCGTAGAGTGCCGTAACCTCGCGATGCGCGTTGCGAATGGGCTCGAACGCTATCTGGTGGCTGTCTATCTTTTGCGCGCCGGCATCCGGTCTGATTGCGAGCTTCGGCCCCGGCGCCTTGACCTCTCTCTTTTGCTGCTTTATTTCGGCTTCAAACTTCGGAAGGTGTTCGAGAAACAGCCGGACCACTTCAGGATCGTACATCGATCCGCTGCTGCTCTTGATCAGAGCGATTGCTTGCTCGCGAGTCATCGCCTTGCGATACTGCCGATCCTCGCGCACCGCGTCGAAGCAATCGACGACGGACAGGATGCGCGCAGTGACGGGTATCTGCTCGCCACGCAGCCCGTCGGGGTAACCGCGGCCGTCCCATCTCTCATGGTGGTGCCTCACCACCGGCACGACCGGATACGGAAACGCGACTCGGCTTAGGATCTCCGCCCCGACTATTGTGTGAAGCTTCATCGTATCGAACTCGGCGGGCGTGAGCTTGTCTGGCTTGTTGAGGATATAGTCGGGCACGGCAAGCTTGCCGATGTCGTGAAGCAGCGCGCCGGCCTTCAACGCTTCGGTCTCCGGTTCACTCAGTCCGAAAAGACGGGCGAGTCCGGCCGCGTAGATCTGAACGCGATGGACATGGTCGTGAGTGACTTCGTCTTTTGCGTCGATCGCGATCGCCAGCGCCTCGATCGTTCGCAGATGCAGGTCGGTCATCTCTTCCACGTGGCGAATCGACGACTGCACCTTTTCGAGATAGTTCTTGTACGTCAGGAACGTGATCGCCAGGATCGGGACCGCGACAATGAAACCGTAGAACGAGATTACTGTTATCAGCTTGAAGATCAGCGCGGCGGCGGCGGCTCCAGCGAAGTACGACATCCAGGTCCACAAAAACGATTCCCGCCACGTCCTCAGAATGCCTCTGCCGTTTCGGAGCGAGGCTACAATGCTGTCCAGTGTGGAGCTCAACACATAGTGAACCAACGCCAGCGATTCTGCGGCCAGGATCAGGCGGCTCACGTCGGAAGCGACTTCATTGGGATTGCCGAATACAAGCGCAACCATCGAGCTTGACGCGAAGACGGACAGGCTCATCGCGCCCGCGCGGAACGGAGCAACCCTCCTGCGATTAGGATCGCGAAGCGAACACAATATGGCGTTGACTCCAGCAAGCACCACCGAGGGCCAAACGCCGTAGAGCAAGACTGAAAGGTAGATGAAGGTGTTATCCAGCGAGACGGTGCTATCAGTCCTGGGAATTCGAATGCTCGTGCGTCCGACTACCAGCGTGGTGGCAAGGCCGAGCAGAATCCAATCGACGCTCAGCTCGCCAGTCGCGACGACATAGGCGGCGTAAACAAAGACGCTCAACCCCGCCGCCGAGACCGCGCTCATGAAGGCGCTCGCCGCGTCGTTCTCCGATCTCCTGACCCGATGTTCAATCGCTTCAGCCAAGGCCTTTTGACACTCCCGGCGCATAGTCCAACTTCAAACCGAGTCTTCTTCAATTCAATGCTCGTGCCGCGATAGCGATGGAATTCGAATGCCGGCGTTGATCGGAGAAACGCTACCCGCTCGGCGGGCAGGCGGGTCGTCGGGCTCGCAAATGCCTTGGAGAAGAAGGGGTTGACTTCGCACTCCGCGGGCCCATTGGATAACGAGGCAACAGCGAACTCTTTGGGTGAGTCCCGGTGCGCAGGTTTATTGGGGCAGAATCGGTCAGAATGAAGGAAGCAGTCACGGTCAATCTCACTCAACGAGTTTCGGCAGCCCGCGCCGACGCTCGTCTGTCACAGCCTCGCGCGGGTTATGGAAGCGGGCTAGAATGTTCTGTGAAAACCGAGAAGATGCGAATCACCGAAATCTATCAGAGCATTCAGGGCGAATCGAGCTACGCGGGGTTGCCGTGCGTGTTCGTTCGCACCACTGGCTGCGATCTGAGGTGTAGCTGGTGCGATTCGGAGTTCACCTTCACCGGCGGCACGACGATGACGCTCGATCAGATCCTGAGCGAGGTCGAGAAGTATGACTGCGAGCTGGTGGAGCTTACCGGCGGCGAGCCGTTGCTGCAATCGGAGATCTACGCGCTTGCGGCGAGGCTCGCGGATGCGGGACATACGGTGCTTATCGAAACCGGTGGACATCGCGATATATCAAGGCTCGACCCTCGAGTCGTTCGCATTATGGATTTGAAGTGTCCGGCTTCGGGCGAGTGTGAAAAGAACCTCTGGTCTAATCTCGAACATCTGCGCCCCTTTGATGAGGTTAAGTTTGTCATTGCAGATCGAGCCGACTACGACTGGTCGCTCGAGACAATTCGTGAGCACCGATTAGAAGATCGCGTGAAGCTCTTGATTTCGACAGCGTTTGGAATGATCGAGCCGGAGGAGGTCGTCGCGTGGATGCTCGAGGATAAATTGCGCGGGCGGTTTCAGCTACAGCTTCACAAATACATCTGGCCGCCGGAAGCGAGGGCGCGGTAGGCAAAAGGCACTGCCTTCCGCCTTCCGATTCTACATACCCATTATGTTATAGCCGCAATCTACGTGAAGGACTTCGCCGGTGACCCCGCGCGACAAGTTGGAAAGCAAGAATAGCGCGGCGTCGGCGACTTCGGATTGATCGATGTTGCGGCGGAGCGGAGCGCGGTTGCGCATGTGCTCGAGGATCTTTGAGAAACCGCCGATGCCCGCCGAGGCCAGAGTCTTCACAGGACCCGCGGAGATGGCGTTCACTCTAATGTTCTGCGGGCCGAGATTCGCAGCGAGATACTTCATGCTCATATCGAGCGCGGCCTTCGCCACACCCATAACGTTGTAGCCTGGAATCACTCGCTCGCCGCCAAAATAGGTGAGCGTCACGATGCTGCCTCCATGTTCTTCCATTAGCGGCGCGGCTTCTCTCGCGATCGCGGCCAACGAGTAGACGCTGACGTCTTGCGCGACCCGGTACCCCTCACGCGAGGTGTTGAGATATTCGCCTTCCAGTTCTTCGCGAAGCGCGTAACCTATTCCATGCACCACGAAATCGAGCGTGCCAAATTCTTTCTTGACCGCCTGAAACACGGCAGTGATGTCTTCGTCACGAGTCACATCGCACGGAAGCACGAGCGGATCTTTCAACGACCCGGCAAGCTCTCGCGCGTTCTCTTCGAGCCTCTCACCTTGATAGGTCAGAGCGATGCGCGCGCCCTCTTCCGCCGCGCGGCGTGCGATCGCCCAGGCCAGGCTTCGCTTGTTGGCCACGCCGAACACGATGCCGGTCTTTCCCTCCAGGAGCATCTGGTTCCTCTTCTCAAGCCGCAATTGAAAATTGAAAATTGAAAATTAGAAATTGCAAATTGAGATCGAGCGCCGCGCGATGTCGTTCAATTTTCATTTTGCAATTTTCAATTCTCAATTTTCAATGCAGTTTCATTCAGTTTCAACTAAGACTTTTCACTGCCGCTTTTCGGGAGTGATCTTCATCGTCATCTCTTTACCATCGCGGCGTATCACGGCTTCGACTTCTTCGCCCCCTCGCATCTCGCCAAGCGCGTAGGTGTAGTCGTACACGTTCTTGATCGGCATCTTTCCCAGCTTCACTACGATATCGCCCGCACGCAGGCCCGCTTTTTCAGCAGGCGAGCCGGCCCGCACTCCGTCCAGTTTCAGACCGTCGCTTTGATCGGAGTAGTTGGGCACGGTTCCCAGATAAACGCGAAACCCTCGCCCGGTTGGCCTCTGTTCCACTTTCACCTTGGTAAACGCGATGCGTTGCGGTTCATTGGCAACAGAGATGGCAATCTCGCGAACAAACTCGGCGACCTGCTTTAACCCTTCGGCGTTGATCTTGTCCGCAGTATCCGAGGGTTTGTGATAATCGTCGTGCGTGCCGGTGAAGAAGAACAATACGGGTACATCGCGCACGTAGAAGGACTGGTGATCGCTCGGTCCGAAGCCGTCCTCGCCGAAGCCTAGTTGAAAGCGAGGTGGATTTGCAGCCGCGCTCGCTGTTGCCTGGGTTGTTACCTGGGTTGTGCCGTTCAGCTTCTCGAGCAGTGGCTTCCACGCGGGCGACGTGCCGACTCCGCCAACAAACAACGAACCGTTGCGAAGCCTGCCGATCATGTCCATGTTCAGCATCGCGACAGTCGAAGCCAGTGGAACGACCGGGGTCTTCGTGTATGCGCCTGAGCCAAGCAATCCGAGCTCTTCACCGCTGAAGGCGATGAACATTATGCTGCGTTTGATCTTGCCGCGTTCGGCTGCGAGCACTCGCGCAAGCTCGAGCAACCCCGTAGTGCCCGAGGCGTTGTCGTCGGCGCCGTGATGGACCTGCCCTTCTGGATTTGCCGCGAGCGACTCGGGCCCGCCGAGTCCCAGATGATCGTAATGAGCGCCGATGACGACGTATTCGGACGCGAGCTGCGGGTCACTGCCCCCAAGCACGCCGACGACGTTCGCGCTCTTACCATTGACCTTGACGACGTCCGTCTTAAAGTCGGCGGTTACCCCGGCTATTAGTCGAGAAGAGCCGGCATCCTTTGCTTTCGCCTCAGCGTCGGCCAGCGACACATTGCTCGAAGCCAGAATTGCTGTTGCCGAATCGCGACTGACGACCACTGTCGGAATTCCCGAGTCCAGAAAGTTCAGATCGTGCCGCAGGCGCGACAAGCGGTCTTCGCGAAAGTCCTTTTCCGCGCTTACGAAGATCACACCGCGAGCGCCTTTCTCCCTCGCCTTCAGCGTTTTGTTCTGAATCTCGAGTCCCGGCTGAGTGAAGGCGGCGAAGCGCCCGTGTGGGTTGTCACCATCGGAACTGCCTCGCAGCATCATCACGATCTTTCCCTTTGGATCGACGCCCGCGTAGCTGTCGAATTGCAGTTCCGGCGCGCTGATGCCGTAACCCACGAACACGACTTCGCCCGCAACCGGCGCCGAGGGCGAGAACGCGAGAGGCATGAATTCCTCTTTTACCTTGAGCGATCGAGCGCCGCTTGCGGTCTTCAATTGAAAGCTGTTGCTATCGCCGAGCTTGACCGCCGCGACGAATGTAAACGGTTGAAGAAAGCCGGCCGCCGATGAAGGCTTGAGTCCATAGCTGCGAAATTCTTTTTCGATGTAAGCGGCCGCTTCGTCTGCGAACGAGGTTCCGGCGCGCCGGCCTTGCAATTTGTCAGAGGCGAGAAACCCGACGTGTTTGCTGATTCGCTCGGCGGACAGTTGCGCTTTGCTTTCGGCGCGCGCGCTGCTCAGCGCGGGAGCAACCGCTGCGCCTCCGGAGGTGAACGTGAGCGCCGAGCTAAAGAGTAAGAGTGCGGTTGTGAGGATGAACAGGCTTGCTTTTCGGATTAACATTTGGAACTCCCCTCTGCGATGAAGAATCAAGGCTCCGTTTGAGGAAGAATCATGCGCCGCTCACGCGTCAAAGCTTTGTGATCCGCATGGGCCGACGCTGAATCATATCGAGCGCTGTGAATCAGTGTCAATGGGTGTCATCATGCCCTTCGGTGTGAAGGGGGCCTGGGAAGCGCCCCAACACTTCAAACCGCTGTAGCCGCGCGTTAAAAACTTTCGCGAGTCGATCGAGCGCGCTCCGAGAGCTAGCGTGGGACTCAATCGTCAGACGAAACCTGTTGCTAGCCACATCCGGTTAGGGTTATGGTTAGGCCATCCTGGGTGGCCCAAGGTGGTTCAGCGGCCAAAGTTTCTCGAGTACCAAGCGAGGTAGGTGTGAAAGCGCTCTCGTTCGGCGTGAACGTGTCGCACATCTGGACCGAGATCGAACAAAGAGGACATCAAAGATGAAGAACGTTACCAAGAGATCTGTGGCTTTGTTCATTGGCCTCGCGAGCATGGCGCCAGTTTTCCCCACGGGAAGTCCCTTTCTTGAGTCTGGCCGCGCGACGTTGCCCACGGGAGCACGTAGCCTCTACAAACGTCCGGCGAAACTGCTGGACGCTGAAAGCTCTCGGTCGCTTGCAACCGTAGACAAGGAAACCAACGCGCGGGTGAATCAGGTCTACGGCAAGCTTCCGATGAGTTTCGAAGCGAACGATGGACAGACGGATTCGCGCGTGAAGTTCATTTCTCGTTGGGGCGGCCAGACGCTGTTCCTGACTTCGACCGAAGCGGTGTTTAGACTGGAAGGCCCGAACCAAACACCAGCACCTGAAGGAAGACCAACCCTCTCAGTGGATGCTAGCAGCGCGCGCCGTTCGCCGGTTGAATCGACGAACTCGGTGTTGCGAATGAAGCTGGTGGGCGGGAACACTTCGGCAAAAGTAACAGGCCTCGATAAGCTGCCGGGCAAGAGCAACTACTTCATCGGGAACGATCCGAAGAAGTGGCGAACGAATGTCCCGAACTACGCGAAGGTGAAGTATGAGCAGGTCTACCCTGGCGTCGATCTTGTGTACTACGGCAACCAGCGCCAGCTTGAGTACGACTTGATAGTAGCGCCCGGAGCCGATCCCAACCGTATCAGGCTCACATTTGAAGGCGCTCAGAAAATGCGAATAGATGAGGCAGGCGATCTGGTGCTGAGCACAACCGCGGGCGAGACGCGTCAGAGGAGTCCAATTGTTTATCAAGAACTGAATAAAAAGAGAGAACGCGTACGTGCTGGATACGCGAAGCAAGGCGAGAATGAAGTAGCTTTTGAGCTAGGACGATACGATGCGAGCCGGCCGCTGGTGATCGATCCGGTACTGGTGTACTCCACTTATCTGGGAGGTAGTTTTGGCGAGTCCGGCAACAGCATTGCTGTAGACCCGGCGGGCTTTGCCTACATAACCGGTTTCACCAATTCAAATGATTTTCCGACCGCAAACCCTTTGCAGCCGAACAACGCCTCCTTCTGTTGTGCGGGCGACGTGTTCGTGACTAAGTTGAATGCCGCCGGATCCGCCCTCGTCTACTCGACATATATCGGCGGCGGCGAGACGGATCAGGCCAGCGCGATTGCTGTTGACCCATTTGGCAATGCATACGTCACCGGCACAACCAGTTCTACCGATTTCCCGACAGCGAACGCGTTCAGTCCTAATCTCGCCGGGGTAGCCAACGACGCGTTTGTTGCTAAACTGAACTCGGCGGGAAGCGCATTCGTGTATTCCACGTATCTAGGAGGCAGCCTCGGCGAGACTGCCACAAGCATAGCCGTAGATGCGAGCGGAAACGCTTACGTGACTGGTTCAACCGGCTCGACCGACTTCCCCACATCAAATCCGTTGCAGGGGAATATTAGCGCCGGGTCCGACGGCTTCATAACGAAGTTCAACGCCACAGGCACATCGCTCGTCTATTCCACGTATTTGGGAGGTGTTGGCGCAGATTCTGGCAACGGCATCGCGGTGGATGCCACCGGCAATGCCTACGTTGCGGGCACAACAAGCTCGCCTGATTTTCCATTAGTGAATCCGGTGCAGTCGGAGATCACCGACAAAACAGCCTTTAAGAGCATCGATGGAGCCGCCACTTGGGCTGCAATCAACAATGGTCTGCCCGCTCGATTCTCGGTTAACACAATAGCGATTGATCCGGGTGCTCCGAACACTCTTTATATCGGCACGACCGGCGGTGGAGTCTTCAAGAGCACCGATGCCGGGAGCAGTTGGATTGCTTCGAACAACGGGTTGTTTACTCTTGCCATGGACCAGCTATTGATAGACCCGAAGACAACCTCGACGCTGTATGGCATCAGCGGGAGGAGTCTTACCAGGAGCACAGATGCGGGAATGAGCTGGAACACGATCCCTCTTCTTGGCGGAGCAGAAGTAGTTGCGTTAGATCCGAGCGCGCCACAAACGCTTTATGCGGCGAGGGGGCAGTTGGTCTTCAAGAGCATCGATAGCGGGGCAACCTGGAGCGGAGTTACAGTAAGAGACCCGCTTGGGAACATCGCCAGCACCTTGCATGGTCTTGTGGTGGACCCGAGGACGCCCACCACAATCTATGCCGCGGATTCCGGCGGAGTGTTTAAGAGTATTAACGGCGGGACCGTCTGGAGGGGAAGGCTTGGCACCCCTTCAGGCGCCCGAAGCATCGCTATTGACCCGGTCAATACGGCCTCGCTCTATGTGTGGTCTATCGGCGGCGGGATTTCGAAAAGCACGGATGGCGCACAAACCTGGAGTCTGATCAACTCAGGTCTTCCCAGCAAGGCTGTTCGGGTTGTTGCTATTGATCCGATTGCGACGAATACCCTTTATGCCGGCACGGATCACGGCATACAGAAGAGCACCGATGGAGGAGTCAGTTGGATGACCACCGTAAGCAGGGTGACCAACGCTCCCGCTAACGCAATAGCCATTGACCCGAGAGTTACATCGACGCTCTACGCTGGGGCTTCCGCCACTTTCGACTGTTTTGTTGCGAAGCTAAACTCACAAGGCACTGCACTCCTTTACTCCACCTATCTAGGCGGTGATACAGCCGACGTCGCTTCGGGCATTGCTGTAGATGCGTTTGGAAATGCTTACGTGGCGGGCGCTACAACATCGGCCGGTTTTCCGACGAGGAACCCGATGCAATCATTCGGCGGCGGGCTTCTAGACGGCTTTGTTGCAAAACTCGACACCGTACACGCTGAACTTGTTTACTCCACACACCTCGGCGGCGGCAGCTTCGACAGTTGTCGAGGAATAGCCGTGAACACGGCTGGCAACGCCTATGTCACGGGTCAGACTTCTTCAACAGACTTTCCAACGGTGGTCCCCTTGCAAGGCTCGCTAGCCGACGCTGAAAGCGACCCCTTCGTGGCAAAGCTTAACGCGACAGGATCGGCACTCGTCTTCTCAACTTATTTGGGTGGAGGTGAAGGAGCCCTTCACTCTAGTGGTTTTGATTTCGCGAACGCGATCGCGATTGACAATGCAGGAAGCGCTTACATAACCGGGTCCACCACGTCCGACAACTTTCCAACTACGCCGGGCGCTTTCCAACTAGCCAAACGAGGCAATAGCATCACAGCTTTCGTCGCCAAGATTTCCGACCCTCCCCCTTTCGATGCGTGCCTGCAAGACGACAGCAACGGCAACTTGCTGCTCGTCAACACAAACACTGGAGATTATCAGTTCATCAATTGCGGTGTCCTTACCTTGAGTGGAAAAGCTGCAATAAGTAAGAAGGGCTGCCTCGTCACTCTTCAAGTGAGCGGGCCTGATCGCAGATTGCTCGCGAGGATTGATACTTGCCGGGGGACCGGAACTGCTTCAATGCAGGTTTTCTCTCAAGGCAGAACATTTACTATCCTGGACAGGAATACAGCCAACAGTGCTTGTGCTTGTTCGAGATAGGTTGCGCGCTCGCGAGGAGAGCGCTCGACGGTTCGTCTGCCGGCGTCGAAATTGTCTTACGCCATGGCGAGTCGCCGGTGAAGAGTGAATCGTACTCTTCCAGTTCGGCTACTCCTTGAGACTGCGGGACGGAGGCGCCTTCAAAGCTTCTGGATCGAGCCGCGTTGAAACATTCGCGGCGCGCCCGCCAGCAAAGCCAGCAACACGAACGCGAGAAGAACTGCCGGGGTGCTGACCCCGGCAGTGGTCGCTAACATGACTGCGCGAAGGAGCGACAAAAACTGCGACACTCCGAGTGAAGCCAGCAGCGCCCACCACGCCCATCGCTCGCCGCGTCGATACGGCACCCACGTTACGGCGATTGCCAGCAGCGCATACGCGAGCGCAAAGGTCGCCGCTGTAGCGCGCCGCCCTCTGAATGCCTTGACCGCCTGGTCGCCACCCTGTTCTCCAATCTGGGTAAGCGTGTACTCCGGGGTGAGGGAGTCCGGCTTCCCGGTGTAGGCGACCCACAGCGATTGGGCAGAGATAAGAACGATGGCTACCGAGACTACCAGCAGAATTACCCAGCTTGTCATGAACAACAGGTGTGAACCTCTCATTTTGCCTCCTACGTAGATGTACCGTAGACTGTCCAGTCTGCGGGTGTTTCCACATCAGCCTATCTTCATCCGACGCCATGCGCAGACCGGACAGCGCCATCGCAGACTGGACAGTCTACGCTACATCCTTATTTTTCGGTCAGCGCGATCTCGAGCAAGATCAGCTTCTTTATCCCGCGATAGATCGGCTCGATTTGGCACCACTCGCCCAGCGAGTGATCGCCGCCGCACGGAGCACAGCCGGTAGAGATCGCAGGCAAGCCAGCCAGTAACGCGACGTTCGAGTTGTTCGAGGCACTGTTGCCCACAGTCACATTCTCAAATCCAATTGCTCGATGCACCGCCTCCGCCATTCTCACGGTAAACGACTCGCGGCTCCCCGGGATCTGGGCGGCCGGAACTTTTTCCTCGGGCAGCTCGGTCTTCACCTGCATGCCAACTCGACCGGCTTCTTCGAGGAGTATCTGCGCGATCTTCTGCTCGAAGTCATCGATCAGTTTCTGATTGGTGGATCGCAGATCGACCGTGAACCACGCATCCGCCGCTTTGGCGTTCACGACGTCAGCTCCGCCGAGCATCCCGATGTTCAAGTGCACCACCGGATCCTTTGGCAGCTCGAGCGAATAGATACGCGTGATCGCCCGCGCGGCCGCAAGCGTCGCCGAATATGGCGGCGCTTTTGAAGTCGTATGGCCGCCCGTGCCGATGAAGTGGTGCTTGTACCAATTGATCCCTATGCCGCCGTAGTTCAAGCCCTCGTATCCGCCGTCGAGCGCGACGTACTGCCCGATTCGCTCCCTGTTCTCGGAGATGAAATGCTTTACTCCCCCGAACGACGTTTCTTCTTCAACCGTGAACACGAAGATCAGATCGGCTCTGGTTTTGATCCCAGCATTATCAAGCGCGCGAATCGAGGCCAGGATCGCTTCGACATTTCGCGTATCGTCCCCAACACCCGGGGCGAAGATCTTTCCATCGCGAATCTCGGCTTTGATCTTCAAGCCTTCTTGAAACACCGTGTCGAGATGCGCGTCAAACACGACGGGCTTCGAGCCGCCGGTGCCTTTGCGAACGGCGATGAGGTTACCCTTGGAGTCGTAGTAGACTTTGTCCAGGTTGAGAGACTGCAACGCTCTTCGCACTGCTTCGGCTCGCTCGCGTTCTTTCCCGGACGGCGCGTTGATCTCCGTGAGCGCTATCCACTCAGCTAGTATCTGATCTTTATGCGCATCGACATAATCGAACGCGCGTCTCACGTCTGCGCGTTCCATGATTTGTCGGGCCTCGCCGGTCAGATCCTGCGCGGTTACACTGGCACCCAGCAGTAGCGCCGCGCATGCAAGCGCCGCCATTCTTCCCCTCATGAACGTTCTCCGTTGGATGGCTGTCTAACGACGAAGGCCTATTCTAAGTCGCAGGTGATCGATAAAGCAAAAGTGAAGCAAAGGCGTGTGGAGAGCGCCGCCCGGTCAGCAACCCGCATAGCGACACAGTTGGCGGCGCTTTGGCTTCTGTGGATTGCGCCGCCCCGGTCGGCGATCTCCCAGGTTATGTTTTGGCGGCGCTTTGGCTGAGTGGGTGAAACTCACGATGCCGAAGACGTTGCTAGTGGGAGCTGAAGCAAAGCGCCGCCGCCTCTAACCAAGAGCTTGGTCGCGCAAGAGGCGGCGCAGTCCAAACATTACGGGTTCGAGGCGCGCCGCGGACGCTCGCGTTGCAAGACGCTGTCGCTCGCGCGAGGCCGGCCCGAGATGCGCCACTCGATTCGCTTGATTGCAACTGTGGCCGTATCCGCCGTCGAAGCGCTCGACGTGCGCACCACCGGCTCCAGCTCCTTTATTGTTTCCTGGTCGCCAATGCGTCCGAGTATCTCGATTACTTTTTGCCGGACTTCCTTGCTGCTCGAGCGAATGTAAGGAAAGAGATCCGCCGGACTCGTGGCGTCCATCAAGTAAGCGCGAGCCTGATCTTCCTGATCGGTCTCGAGCTTGCGCACGATGTACTGGATGTTTGTGGTGCCGCCCATCTTGTACATCGCCCAATACTCGGCGAGCTTCACATCGTTGTTTTTCTCGGTTAGCACCAGCCGGGATATCTGGTCCTGATAGCGCGGGTCGGCTATTCGCGCCAGCCCCTCGATCGCGTATTGGCGGCGGTCTGCATCGTTGTCAGTCATGTTCTCGACGAAGGTCTGCTCTGCCTTCTCGTCGCCTATCAAAGACAACGCCCACAGCGCAGCTTCGTCGCGCGCCGGCAGGTAGCTCAAGCTTCCTTTCACCCTGTCGCCGACCTTCTTGAGGGCGCCTTTCTTCTCGGGACCCAAACCGTAGACCGAAAGCAGCGGCTCGACCGCCGGCTTGTATTTGAGCATGCCGGCCGCGACCATCGCCTGCGTTCGCACCTTCTGATCCGAGTCGCGAAAGAAGGGTATCAGGTAAGTGCCGGCCGACTGATCTCCGATCTTGATAAACGCTCGAAGCACCTCCATGCGCAGATCCTGATCCGCGCTGAGCGCGTCGGCAAGATGTGGGATCGCGGCCGTACCTCTCAAAACGCCGAGCGCGCGAATGGCGGATATTCGAACATTGCGCTCGCGGTCACCTCGAGCCGATTCTCCGATCGCTGTGACGATTGTGGGATCGACCGCAACGTAAGGCTCGACTATTTCGTGATCGTTTGTGTCGAGAAACGGATTGAACAGGTTCCAACCGGAGCGACGGTTGGTTATGAAATCTATGTCGTGCTCGGTGTACAGCGCCACCAACGATCTTATTGCCACGCCGCGCACATTCGAGTTCGGGTCCTTGAGCGCGTCGAGCATCTCGGGCAGCGCCGAGAAGTCCTTGATCATTCCCAGCGACCGAAGCGCTTCGGCGCGCACGTCGTAGTCTTCATCTTTGCGAGCCGCCACCGCGAGCGCTTCGACCGCGAGTTGATTGCGGACCCGGCGTTCACCCAGCTTGTGCGCCGCGTCCTGTCGCGTGCTCGCGTTGGGACTCTTCAGATAGGCGAGCAAGGTCTCAAGCGATTGAGTCTCGCCGCGCACGGCAAAGACGAACGTTAGCAACACGACGAGAAGCGTCACTATCTGGACGAACATTTTCCTATTTGAAGGCATGGCAAACTCCTCAGAGAAGAAACTGCTTGTCCTGCGGGAAACGAAACTGGGGGCTTAAGTGGGGAACCTGTCCTTTCGCTGACATTCTTGTCCGCATAGGCGGTTTAGTCAAGCTGCAAATAAGCAAGGTTTCTCGTCAACGGTATGGGCTAGAGCCAGCTATGACTTCAGCGCCCAGTAGCCTTTTCGGGCCCGCGTCATCAGCCCGGGACGCGTAACACCCACGCTGAGCTTGCGCCAACGGCCGTCGCGCTTTTGATTAGTGGGGTAGTAGGTCAGTGTGTATTGATTTCTTAGCTCATCCACGATGTTTGTGAATGCTTCTTCAAGCTTGTCGCCCTGCGGCGTATAAACATATCGCCCGCCGGTCTGCGAGGCGAACTCTTTCATCTCGGTTTGCCCGCGCCTCAGTCCCAGGATCCAACTTGCGTTCCCGATCCGCGAGTTATCATCGATCAGGTCAACCGTGTAGATCATTATCCCGGCGGCGAGCGCCTTTTTTAACACCGAATCGAACGACGCCTTGCGGCTCGTCGTGTCCCAGCCGTCTGAGATCAACACAATCGCCCGGCGCTTCTCGGGCCGGTTCTCCAATGCGGTGACTGCTTCCGCCGCGCAGTCGTACAGCCGAGTGTTGTCTTCGGCTTTGGCGTCCCAAACGTAGTCCGAGATGTCGCGTACATCCGAAAAATCCTGAAAAAGTTTGACGTTGTTGTTGAAGCCGTAGACCGCGACCTGGTCGTTGTCTCGAATGTGATCCACAAACGAAGCCGCTGCCCCTCGCGCCAGGCCAAACTTGTAGTCCATGCTTCCGCTCATATCGATGAGTATCGCCGCGGCGAACGAAGCTTCTTCGCTAAGAAAAGAATTGATCGACTGCGGAGCGTTGTCTTCCAGCACGGTGAAGTCTTTCGCCTTTAGTCCGTGGGCGTATTGCCCCGCGGCATCGGTAACAATCAGGTTTACGACCACAAGATCCGAATGCAGCCGCACCGTGTCATCATCGCGGCGCTGGGCCTCATCCTGCTTCGCCTTCTTTTCCTGGCCGTAAGAACTTGGATGCGCGGGACTGGAAAGGAGGAGCGCGAACACAGCCGCGATGAAACCGGCCGTCAATTTCCGCTTAGCGGAAGACGCGCTGGTTGACGGGTTGCTTCTGGTGGCGGGCATCAGTCTGCTTTCTGGCGTCGTATGAAGCGAGCGAGGCTGATCACTTCGTTGGAATTGGCGATGACGGTTGCCGAAACGACGAAGCGGGTCTCGGCCGTCATTTCTTTTCTGATGTTGGCAGCCGTGGCGCTCAGCTTATCGATGGCGTCAGCCAGCGGCATGCGTTCGTCCGTATCGGACTTCCGGTCGACCTCTTCGCCTCCGGCGTTAGTCAACACGCGCTTGGCGAGCTTTTCGATCGTGCCGAGCTTTCTCAGATCATCGGCTGAAAGCTGCTTGCGCTCCCCATAGCCCCTGGCGATTTCGCCAGACAGATTGCTCAACTTCTCCACGTCTTCGAGCACCTTCTTATGCTCGCCCTCGGCGCGGGCAATGGCCATCTTGATACGCATATCCGACGGAAGGCCTCCCTCCTGGTCGGCGTCCGTAGGGAATTTGTCGAGAATCTTGCCTTCCGGTGGCTTCACTGCAGGGCGGGTCTGTGCCGTAGCGCCAGGCGCCGAGAGAAGGATGATTGCGAACAAGAAAAATACTCTGAACATCAATAGCTCTTCCCGCGGCAATATTTCGTGTATTTAGGTTTTAGCACAATCGCAAGGTCAACTCAATTGCGATATGGTCTGCCGTTGACTTCCGTACTGAAACTTCATACCGTGAATATTCGCCAAATTCGAACGAGGAGCTGATGGAACGATGAGAGTTGGGATATCGCTGCCGCAACTAGGTCCGCAGGCTTCACCGGAGAATCTGATCAAAGTCGCCCGCCGCGCCGAAGAGCTTGATTATGATTCCGTGTGGGTGCTCGAGCGGCTGTTGTGGCCGCTCAACCCGAAGGAACCTTATCCAGCAACGCCAGACGGCAAATTGCCTGAAACCTATCAGACAGTCTTCGATCCGATTGAGACTCTGACTTTCGTGGCGGCCCATACGAAGAGAGTACAACTCGGAACAAGCGTAGTAGTGCTGCCCTACCACACGCCGATTCAGCTTGCGCGCCGCATCGCTACGCTCGATGTGCTATCAGGCGGCCGCGCGCTGGTGGGAGTGGGTGCCGGGTGGTCGCGCGATGAGTTCGAAGCGGCGGGCACTCCGTTCGAGCGGCGGGGCGCGCGCTGCGACGAGTTTCTCCGGGCGATGATCGAACTGTGGACCACGGACCCGGTGAAGTTCGAAGGCCAGTTCTATCACATCCCTGAATCGAGAGTCGGACCGAAGCCGGTTCAAAAACCGCATCCGCCGATCTATATCGCGGGCTTCGGGCAATACACGTTCGACCGCGCGGTCAAGTTCGGGAGCGGATGGAATCCGGCGGGCATCCCGAGCTTCGAGTGGCTGGAAGGAATGATAAACCAGTTTCGTCAGACCGCTGCGCGAGCAGGCCGGGGCGAGATGGAAGTCGTCTTGCGAGCTTTCGCGATTGTTTTGCCCGCGGGCGGACGCGCTCCGTCGTCCGCGGGCGGGGGCGCTCCGTCGCACGCGGGCGGGGGCGCTCCGTCGCACGCGGGCGGGCGCGCACCGATGATGGGCACGCTCGATGAGTTGCGCGAGGATACACGGCGGCTGCGGGATATGGGCGTTACTCACCTGATTCAATCACCGCCGGCCATCGGTTTCGATCCGAGCGCAAGCATCGATGATATGCTCGCGGTGATGGAGCAGTTGATAGAAGTGTCGAAGTGATGCGTGATGCGTGATCCGTGATGCGTGATGCGTAAAGAATGATGCGTTGGGAGTGATGTCCGAGGGGGTGAAAGGCGGTGCGTGATTCATGAACTTGCACAGCGACCGGTCGGTTGACCCGGATCACAGGTTGGGAAGGGTGGCTTGCCCCCGCGTTCGCAGCCAATTCCTTGAAAGACAAGAGCGGGGGCAAGCCCACCTTCCCGACCTGTGATCCTGCCCATTGATCCTTGACCGCCATGTTCATGCATCACGAATCACGGATCACGCATCACGGATCACGCATCGGGTCCTGGTATGCCGCTCAATATCGATGAAAGCACGCAAGAGTTCATCCGCGGGCATCGCGTAGCTCGTTTAGCAACCAGCGACGCACTTGGACAGCCGGCGGTTGTTCCCATCTGTTATGCGTTCGACGGGGAGAGCTTTTACGTGGCGCTCGACGAGAAAGCAAAGAGCGTCGCGGATCAAGAGCTGAAGCGCGTGAGAAACATTCGCGCCAATTCGCGGGTCGCGCTTATCATTGACGACTACTCGGAGGACTGGAGCAAGCTGGTGTACGTTCTCATAAGCGGCGCCGGAATGATTATCTCGCCGGCGGAGAACGCTTCCGAGCACGCGCGCGCGGTCGAACTATTGCGCGAAAAATATCCGCAGTACCGTTCGATGGCGATTGACGAAAGACCGATGATCAAGATCACGCCTACGAGATTTAAGCTGTGGAGCGCTCGCTGAAAGAGGGAGACCCTGGGAGCGCAGGCATCCTTGCCTGCCGGCCTCACGCAACCAGACCCTCTCCAAAGAAAAGGGGGAAGCACTCAAGCCTGCGCTCCCAGGCTTAAAGGTTATGCAGGTTCTTACTTCAACGGCTCATTTGATATTTGACGACGCGCTTGCTGCGGCGCGCGAAGGCGAAGTCACTCCCAGCATCGCGCGCGCTCTCATACGCGCACGCGACGGCGCTGAGCTTGACTCGTTGATGGCTGGGGCGGCTGAGCTGCGCAATCGCGTCACGGGTCGTCGCATTACCTACTCGAAGAAAGTTTTCATACCGCTAACGAACCTCTGCCGCGACTATTGTGGCTACTGCACGTTTCGTAAGGATCCTGGCCAGCCCGGCGCGCTAACGATGACCCCCGACGAAGTGCTCGCGGTAGCGGAAGCGGGAGCGCGATTGGGCTGCAAAGAAGCGCTGTTCAGTCTTGGCGATCGGCCCGAGGCAATCTTCCCCGAGATGCGCGAGACGCTCGCCGGGCTCGGTCATCGAACAACGTTGTCTTATCTAGCCGAGATGTGCGAGCGAGTGTTGAATGAAACAGGACTGCTGCCGCATGCGAACCCCGGCCTGATGGGAAGGAGAGATCTGGAGACTCTTCGCCGGTTCAACCCGAGTATGGGTCTGATGCTTGAAAACGTAAGCGAGCGGCTGACTCTTCCCGGCATGCCTCACGACAACGCGCCGGACAAACCGCCGTCGCTCCGGCTCAAGACAATTGAAGTCGCCGGCCGGTTGAATATCCCATTCACGACCGGAATCCTGATCGGCATCGGCGAGACCCTGGATGAACGAGTTGATGCGCTTTTCGCGATACGCGAGCTGCACGAGCGCTACGGTCACATTCAGGAAGTGATCGTTCAGAACTTCCGCGCGAAGCCTGAAATCCCGATGCGTGATCATCCGGAACCGAGCCAGTCGGATCACGCACGAACCATTGCAGTCGCCCGGCTGGTGCTCGGTTCAATGAACGTGCAAGCGCCGCCGAATCTTTCGGACGACGACTATCCGTTCTTGCTCAAAGCCGGGTTGAATGATTGGGGCGGAATTTCGCCGCTGACGCCTGACTTCATCAATCCCGAAAAACCGTGGCCTCACATTGAGAAGCTCGCCGAGCGAACCGCGGCTGAAGGCTTCGAGTTAACAGAGCGGCTCAGTATTTATCCTGAGTTTATTTGCCGGGATGAATTCATCGACGAGGGGCTTCGCCGCCGGGTGCGGTGGATGTCCGACGATCAGGGATACGCGAGGCGTTGATTAAGAGAAAGATCGATGAAGGTAACGAACTGCGAACGGGCGGTTAGTTCAGGGAGGCAATCCGGGTGTACGTCAGGTTTTCGCGCATCACCTCTGACAGAGGTGATGCGCGAAAGTCTGACGCGCGCCTAGGCAATTCCACCGGGGTTTTGTAGACGAGGACAACTATGACGTGGCTATATCTGGCGCTGGCAATACTGCTCGAAGTGTCGGGCACAACGTGCATGAAATTGTCTGAAGGTTTCACGAAGGTGGTTCCTTCGATCTTGCTGTTTGTGTTTTACACTCTGAGCTTCGGTATGCTGACGTTGGCGCTGAAGAAGCTTGACGTGAGCGTCGCATACGCAGTGTGGTCCGGGGTGGGAACCGCTTTGATCGCCACGATCGGGGTGCTCTGGTTCAAGGAGCCGGCTACGGCGCTGAAGCTGATCTCACTCGGCTTGATCATAATCGGAGTCGTCGGATTGAACCTCAGCGGCGGAGCACACTAATTGGAGATTGAGCATGAAGGACTATCACATCAACATCTTCTACAGCGAAGAGGACGGCGGTTACATCGCCGACATCCCCGACCTTGAGGCGTGTTCAGCGTTTGGAATCACACCTGAAGACGCGCTCAAGGAAGTGCAGATCGCCAAGGACGCGTGGATTGAAGCCGCGCGCTCGGAGGGCAAGCCGATTCCGAGTCCAAGGTACCGGCCCGCTATTTACCAGGTAGCATGATTTCGGCTTAGCGGAGAAACTGACATCGACACAGCTCCTTTCAAAGAATTGGCCGTAAGCCTTGCTCGACTCGGCCCTCACTTCCATAGTCGCGGATGGGTGCTCGGGACAAGCGGCAACTTCAGCGCGGTGGTGAGCCGCGACCCGCTGCGCCTGGCCATCACTTCCAGCAGCGTCGATAAAGGCGAGCTCACCGCCGATCACATTCTTCAGATTGATGGCGACGCCAATGTACTCGAGGGCGCGGGCCGGCCCTCGGCTGAAACCTTGCTACATCTCACAGTCGCGCGCCTCCGTGGCGCCGGCGCCGTGTTGCACACCCATTCGGTTTGGAGCAATATTCTTTCCGGCGCGACCGAGCATGGCCTGAGCATTGAGGGGTACGAAATGCTCAAAGGGCTTGAAGGAGTTTCGACGCACGAGCATCGCGAGTGGCTGCCGATAATCGACAACTCGCAGGATATGGCTCAACTCGCGAGATCGGTCGAAACCACATTGAACGAGCATCCGCACGCGCACGGTTTCCTGTTGCGCCGGCACGGACTCTACACCTGGGGCGCGGACATAGCGGAAGCGAAGCGCCACGTTGAGATTCTGGAGTTCTTATTGGAAGTGTTAGGGCGAACCTACAGCACCTCGAGATGAGCGCGAAGTTCGGAGGAAGAAGTAATGGCCATCGTCACAATCACCGGCGAGAATCGCACGCTGCGAGATCGAGAAGCTATCACCGGCTACCTGGCAAGCATCGGAATCGAATACGAGCGATGGGACTCGTCGCGCGATATTTCTTCCAATGCGCCTGCGGACGAGATCCTTGGCGCTTACTCTGACGAGATTGAAGAGCTCAAAGCCCGGGGAGGCTACGTCACCGCGGACGTGATCGACGTGAACCCGCAGACGCCCGGACTGGAAGCGATGCTGGCAAAGTTCAATCGCGAGCACTGGCACGACGAAGACGAGGTTCGCTTCATCATTCACGGCCGCGGGGTGTTTCACATCCATCCGCCTGACGGCGCGGTCGTGGCCATCGAGGTCGAAGCCGGCGATTTGATCCGCGTCCCGCGAGGCACCTGGCATTGGTTCAACCTGTGCGAGACCCGCGAGATCAGAGCGATCCGCTTGTTCCAGGACCCGGCGGGCTGGGCCCCTAACTACACCGAGAGCGGAGTGGATGCCGGGTATGAGCCGATGTGTTTCGGACCTTCGCATGTCCCGTCGCAAAGTGCAATCAACTAGGGGTATCCGCGCAAATCAGTCGAATCAGTGTCATCCGTGGTCTATGCGTCACCGGCAATACGAATCTCACGAACAAATCGACCACGGACGACGCGGGTTTGGACGCGGGTTTGACGGATTCGCACCGATCAAGAGATGACTATGCCGACTCCTTTCGAGAACGCGCAGTTGAATCTTCAGCTCTTCGAGCTGCGCCGCGAGCCGGTGCTTCGGCAGGCGCGCGACTGGTTCCTGCGCGAATTCAACCCGGAGAGCTTCACCGAACTCGTCACGATCGTGAGCGGCGAGCGAAACGCGTTCTTCCGCATGGTGATTGGTTATTGGGACATGGCAGCCTCGCTGGTGACAACCGGCGCCATTGATGGCGACGCGTTCCGCGCGGCGCACGGGGAGATATTTGCAACCTTCAGCAAGATTCAACCCTATCTGGCCGAGCTACGCGCCGCGAGTGGAGAACCCGATATCTGTAAGCACATGGAAGCTGTCATCTTTGCCGACCCTACTGCGGAGGCAATCCTCGCACGCCGCCGCGAAGCGCTGCGCGACGCCGCTGCAAAGGCGCGTGGATCAAAAAGCCCGCGGTTGGCAAACGCATAGGACGCTGCAGCCGGCGAGAACCGCGGCGCGTCTAGCTGATTTGAGAGTAGCGCCGGCGGCTTGCGGAAGGAGCCGCAGGCCGTAGCTTCAGTTCTCGACTCTTATCGTGACGTCGCCTTTCACAAAACCCGTCAAAGTCCTTCTTCTCGACATCGAGGGCACAACCACTCCGATTGATTTCGTTTACAAAATACTTTTCCCCTACGCGCGAAAAAATGTGAAGCCTTATCTTGCGGCCCATCGATCGTCGCCCGAAGTGCAGCCGGACATTCGCGCCTTGCTCGAGGAAAACGCGGAAGACGCCAGGTGTGAGCTTGATCCGCCGCTGTTGAAGGGACCTGCTGAACACGTCCCGGTCGATCGGGTCGCCGCATATGTGCAATGGCTGATGGATCGCGATAGAAAGTCGACGCCGTTGAAATCACTTCAAGGAAAACTTTGGGAAGAAGGATATGGAAACGGCGAGCTGCGCAGTCAGATCTTCGAAGACGTGACGCGCGCATTCAAGCGGTGGCGCGAGCAGAACAAAGAGATTTGCATTTACTCGTCGGGCAGCGTGCTTGCGCAAAGGCTGTTGTTCGCGAACACCGAAGCGGGCGACCTCACTTCGTTCATCAGCGGCTACTTCGACACTAACATCGGTGCAAAGCAAGACCCGGAGAGCTACCGCCGCATTGCAAACTCGCTCGAGCGGCTGCCGGACGAAATAGTTTTTGTGTCTGATGTGACCGCTGAGTTGGACGCCGCCGCGTCCGCTGGTTTCGAAACGTTGCTATGCGTGCGGCCGGGAAATCCTATTCAAGGACCATCGCCCAGCCACGCGGTGATTCACAGTTTTGACGAAATATCGCCGAATTGACTCGAATGGCTATGACACCAGTGACGTGCTAGATTTCACATTGAGTAAATCGTCACCCAAACTGATTTTTTGGTCCTTTCAAAACTGATGAAGAGATTACCTCCAAAGCTCAAAGAGTTCTGCCAGAAACAGGAGCTGTTGCGCCTTGCTTACATTGACCGTGGCCAGCCGCGAGTAGTTCCGGTGTGGTTTGTAGTCATCGGGCGCGACTACTACGCCGGCACCTACGCCAACAGTCCGAAGTGGAAGGCCCTCAAACGCAAAGCGCGCGTCGCGTGGGTAATCGACGGTGGGAAGCAAGGCAAGTATAAAGGCGTTTCGATGTTTGGCGCTGCCGAAGAGGTAACCGATAAAAAGCTGCGAGCCAGGATCTACCGTGCGTTGGGCGAGAAATACTTCGCTTCGGCCGTTCATCCGAAACACATCGAGATATGGGGCGAGGCCGATGATCCCTCGCCGGCTTACATGCGGCTGAAGGCTGAAGACGGATTCTGGTGGGAGTACTGAGATGACTTCGCTGAACGACATTCAGTGGGACGCGCCTGGCAGGCTGGACAATCTGCTGGCGAAGATTGATCCGGCGGTGACGCGCGTCCTCGAAGCAGCGCTGAACGGGGAAGATCTCGGCTTTGACGACGGGTTGATTCTGGCGCGCACCAGCGGCCACGAGTTGGAGGCGCTGGTGCTTGCGGCAGATCGCATCAGGCGCGAGCGCGTTGGCGATGTGATTACCTACGTCGTGAATCGAAACATCAACTTCACCAACATTTGTTTTATCGGGTGCCGCTTCTGCGCGTTCAGCCGCGCGCCTCGCGAGAAGGACGCTTACTTCCACTCATTCGAAGAAATCGGGCGTCGATCCATCGAAGCGTGGGAGCGAGGCGCTCGCGAAGTATGCGTGCAAGGCGGGCTGCCTCGCGATCTCGATCCGTTCTACTATCGCGACCTGCTTCACGCAATCAAGCAGGCAACTCCGCAGATGCACATCCACGCGTTCTCTCCGATGGAAGTCGCGTACGGCGTCGAGCTGACCGGGATGCCGCTCCCGGATTACCTGGCGATGTTGAAAGATGCCGGGCTTGGAACGTTGCCCGGCACCGCGGCTGAAATCCTGGACGATGGTGTTCGCCATCAGATCGAGCGGATCAAGCTCAAGGTGTCCGAGTGGCTCGACGTGATAAAAACGGCGCATAGACTCGGCATACGCACTACGTCGACGATGATGTACGGTCATACCGAAAACGAGGAACACTGGGTTCGTCACTTGATGCTGCTGCGGGACGTTCAGAAGGAGACCGGCGGCTTCACCGAGTTCGTTCCCCTCGGATTCGTTCACGAGTTCACGCAGTTGTATCGATCGGGTGATGCGCGCCCCGGACCAACCGTCGATGAACATCTGAAGGTTCATGCGCTGTCGCGGCTGATGCTCCAAGGTTGGATAGACAACATTCAGGTTTCGTGGGTAAAGATGTCGCGCGAGGTAACTCAAGCCTGTTTGCGCGCGGGAGCAAACGACTACGGCGGAACGCTGATGAACGAGAACATCTCTCGGCTAGCCGGCGCGACTTCGGGTGAGTATCTTTCGCCTGAAGACTTTCACGGGCGCATTCGCGAGCTGGGGCGAGTCCCCGCGGAGCGAACAACGCTCTACAAGATAGTGGAGATTTACGGTTAGAAAGCTCGAACCGATTCTGCAAAGCGCGTAGCGCGCTCACAGGAAAGAAACCTCGCTCGATATCTCTGAAGAAAAAAGGAATTTATCATGAAGACCAGCCGAAATAACCGGGTCATTGTGGTTGTGCTGATCGGTGGCATGATCCTCGCCGGGGCGATATTTGTCTCCAAGGATAGCAACCAGCAGCCAGCCACGGTGGTTGCTCCGCTCGATTCAGGTGCTGCCGGTTCGCCTCAGCCGGAAGGCGTTCCGGGTTCGCCTCAGCCGCCAGGCCCTGCTCCGGCAGGGAAGGTCTGGAATACCGAGCACGGCCATTGGCATGTCGCGCCCGGTGCTCCGGCAGCTTCGGGAGCCGGGGGCCAGCCAGGTGCGGCTCAGCCAGCGTTTCAACCGGGTCCCCAACCGCCAGGCCCGGTTCCCGCAGGCAAAATCTGGTCTGCCGAGCACGGGCACTGGCACGACGCACCGAAATGACGCACCGACGAATAAGAGGGTCGTCCTCATTGAAAGATGTCGCGCGAGGTAACCCAAGCCTGTTTGTGTGCGGGAGCAAACGACTACGGCGGTTCGCTGATGAACGAGAACATCTCTCGATTGGCCGGCCCGACTTCGGGTGAGTATTGGGTACGAAATCCGTGCGAACCCGTCAAACCAGTGTCATCGGTGGTCTATGAGTTCGCAAGAATCGCATTGCCAGCGCCGCATAGCCCACGGATAACACTGATCGCTTGTTAGCTTGGAGTCTTAGAGTCCTTTGCGAGTCTTAGCGACTTTGCGCGAAACCCGTTGCTCGCAAAGAACGCAAAGACTCGCAAAGGTCTCTAAGAACTCTTCAGCTTCAGGAGCTTCGCCGCATTGTCGTGCAGGATCTTCTGTCGCACTTCCGGTGAAAACCCTTCCAGCGCGTCGAAGTCCGCTAGCCACCGCTGCGGCGTGATGAACGGATAGTCGCTCCCGAACAGTATTCGATCCTGCAACCGCCCTCGAGCCTCGTCCATTATCGCTTTGGGAACGTACTTCGGAGACCAGCCCGACAGATCCATAAACACGTTAGACTTGTGCCCGATGATCGCGAGCATCTCTTCGTGCCACGGCCAGGCCGGGTGCGCTCCGATGATCGTAAGCTGGGGAAAATCGGCGGCAACGTGATCCAGATAGATGGGCCGCGTGTAGTCGAGCTTTATTCCCATCCCTCCCGGCGTTCCTGCTCCAAGCCCGTTCGTGCCGGTATGAAACAACGCCGGTACGCCAAGCTCGGCAATCTTTTCGTAAAGCGGGTAGAACCGTGAGTCGTTCGGATAAAAGGCCTGTATGCCGGGATGAAACTTCGCTCCGATCAACCCAAGCTCACTGATGGCGCGCTGCATCTCCGCGACCGCGCGCTTGCCCTTCCACGGATCTACGCTGGCGAAGCCGACAAATTGTTTCGGGTACTTCTTGACGACATCAGCAACTTCATCATTTGTAAGAGGCGGCAGTCCGGTTGCGGTCTCAGCGTCCCACGCCAACAGCACTGCGACGATGTCGAGTTCTTCGTAGACGCGCGCGACTTCGTCCATCTCGCGCACGGGGACTTTGCTTCGAAAGAACGCCTCCGCCGGTTCCTTGAATGGCTTGACCGAACCGTCGAGGAAGCTCGCCGTCGGCAGGTGGACGTGTATGTCGATCGCGTTTGGCATTGGTTTCGCCTTTCTTCGCTTTTCGGATGTCCTTGCCTTCAAGAGAGTAGACGCAACCGCTCAATCAATACAACTCCTGCTCCGTCCCACGAAAACTTCGCCTCATTGAGAATAGCGGCCTGCTACTGGCGTGTGGTATTCTCTCCGTCAGGTTCATGATCCTGGACACAGTAGATTCGATCAATGGTGTTGCTATCCGCCTAACCGAAGAGCGCTGGGATCACATAGTTGGTCGAAGGCCTTACATGGCGACTTATTACGAGAAGGTGCTCGATGCTGTGCAGAATCCCTCTTTCATTCTTCGAGGTGCGCGGGGATCGCTTGTCGCAGTACTAGCGCTCGGACGGAGAAGATACTGTTGGTGTTCTACAGAGAGGTCAGTAAGCTCGACGGCTTCATCATCACAGCGTACATCGATGATGCTGTCGACCGGAGCAAGATCATATGGCGCGCAGACCGATAGGAGCTAGCCCGAGCCGCTTGCTTGTTAGCGCCGCCCAGCGCATACAGATTCCCACCTTGCCAGTTCGGGTCGAGTACGACGCCGATGTCGATACCTTGTACCTGCGGTTTAGAGAAGGCGTAGCTCCCACTCGCAGCAAGGGCGATATCGAGAAAGGTGTGGTCTACGATTACCGCGGGAAGGAACTCATAGGCATCGAGATCCTAAACGCATCACAACCTTCCGAGTCACAGCCCGACTCCGAACAAAACACCAGATAGAGCACGAAGAAAGGGTGCAACGGATTCTCACTGATCCGATCCGTGAGAATCCGTCGCACCCGTTCGATTCGTGGTCGATTCTGGTTACTGCCCCGTTCGAGCCACGGCCTGACCCGGAAGCGGCTTGCGCGGAAGCTTCTTGTCGCGCATCGCCGTGTTGTACACGAACGCGGCCATGATCGTAGCCGCCTGTTTCATGTCGTCCTCTTGGATGCGATCATACACGTCCATATTCGAGTGGTGAGTTCTTGTCTCGTACTCGATCTGGTCCTGTATGAACTGAAATCCCGGCAGCCCCACACCATCGAATGACTGATGGTCGGTTCCCCCGGTATTCGCAATCGATATCGTCGCCACCGGCAACTCCCTCGGCGTCGCGGCCTTTGGATCCGGCGCAGGCCCCGCTCCGATCATATCTCTGAACGGAGCGAACCATGCCCTGAAGATCGTTCGCATTTCCTCGTTGCCTTGCAGGTAAATCCCTCGAATCTTGCCCGTACCATTGTCGAGATTGAAGTAGCCGGCAAACTTATCGTGATCGGGTTTGAGCTCGAACTGAGGAGGCGCCTGTTGGGCGGGTGGAGTCTGATCGGCGCCTGTGCCGAAGCGAGGGTCGGGACCGAGGCGTTTGCCGAAGTGTTCGGCCACGTAAGCGCGCGAGCCCAGCAGCCCCTGCTCTTCGCCGCTCCAGAGTCCGATCCGAATCGTTCGACGAGGCTGCAAACCAAGCGTCTTAAGTATTCGCAGCGCTTCCATGCACACAGCCGAACCCGCGGCGTTGTCTGTAGCGCCGGTGCCGCTATGCCACGAGTCGAAGTGCGCTCCGAGCATCACGATCTCGTCCTTCAGGTCCGTTCCCGGAATCTCGGCGATAACGTTATGGCTCATCAGGTCCTGATCGTAGTACTTCGTCGAGACGTTGAACTCGAGAGTGACCGGCGCTCCTCGCTGAATCATTCGAATGATCCGGTTGTAGTGTTCGGCGGCAACTACGACTTGAGGAACAAATGGCGGCGCGTCTTTGTCTCGAATCGTTTTCTGCTTCTCTCGCGGCGTGTCCGCCGGATAGACGAGAGTGGCGGATTGAACGAACATCGTTCCGCCGTCGCCGCGCCCAGGCTCGAGCACCAACGCCGCGCCTTCCTGCTGTAGCATCAACCACTTCTTAGTCAGAAGCGCGGCGGCTGCTCGCTGCTCGTCGGTCATCCGAAAATTTCTACCTCCGCCCTGGCCTCCTGCGCCGGGCGGTTCGGCATTCGCGAGCCTCAATAACTCTTCGTCGGTTTGACGACGGCTGAGCGCTTCAAAATGTGCTTTGAGTTCGCGAGGAGCCGTGAGCAGAACTATCGCGCCCTTGAGTTTGCCTGTGAAGTTGGCGAGGTCGGCCTCAGTCTTTGCGTTGAAGTATACCGGCTGAGCGCGAACTACTCCGTTGGTGCCGGGTGACCAGGCCTTCGGATACGCAATCAGCGGAGCGTAGTTGGGTTTGATCATGCTGGCCGAAAACCCTTCAAGCGACCAGCCTCGCCCGAACGGCCCCCACGCTTCGAGGCGCGCGTTCTGCAAGCCCCACGAGGCGAGCTTCTGTTTGGCCCACTCCTGCGCCGCCCGAATGCCCGGCGAGCCGGTGAGCCGCGGCCCCGGGACATCGGTGAGGTAACTGAGAGTTTCCATCACCTGTGAGCGCTTCATTCCCTCTTCTTTGATCTTGGTGATCGCTTCCTGATCAAACTTCTCCTGGGGCGCTCCGGCGCTGACTGCGACGCCTGAGGCCAACGAGGTCACGATCGTTAGCAGGATAGCCGTGTATCTCTTGAACATTTCTTCCTCCGTGTGAGATCGAGGCCTGGGAGCGCAGGCATACCTGCCTGCTTGGCGTTGTGCTAGAGGAGGCAGGCAGGGATGCCTGCGCTCCCAGGGCCATGTACCCAACCGCAATCGATGCGGTTACTGTTTTGTAGCTGCCTGGCCCGCGCGCTTTGGTTCGAGCAGCAGGCGCTCGGCCGTGTGCTTCTCTACTTTCTCGCGAGTGAACAGCAGCGGGAAGTATCTGCCTTCCGCCCAAAGCTGCAACAGGTCGCCATAGTGCGGGCTTCCCGGTTGCCCCGATTGACCCGGCACGTTGATCGCGACCGAGTTGTCCCAGTCGCTGAGATCGAGTATCTCGCGAAACGATGCGCCGCTTCGTTGAATGAACCTCGCGCCGGCTGTAGCGTTGACCGTGTTCCCGTCGCCTCCGCGAGAGACAGGCTTCAGATCGAACACCGCGCGTCTCGCATCATCAGTCGAGAGCAGATGCTTGAACTCCGCTAAGTGAAGATCACCCCATCGCCATTTTTTCATGTCTTGCCCGAATCGCGCCCGGAGCTCGGTCACGGCTTCGTCGAAGCTGGCGGATATGAGCACGGCCGCTTTAGCTTGCGCGTTGGCTCCCAAGGTCTTCTCGTCGGGAAGTCGCAGCACTCGTATCATCCGGGTGAACAAGGACGCGCCGCTCACCAGACTCTTAGCTTCTGAAGGAACAACTCGACTGGCAAAGTTTGAACTGAGTTTCTGAAGCCACACTTCGAAAATCGCCGCGGCTGCGGAGTCTTTTGCCAGCACGCAGTCCCATCTAAGCATAAACTCGGCTGCTTCTTGCGTGCTGACGGCAAACTCGACCAGCTTCCCTCTCAGCAACGGCACAAGCTCGCGCGCCGGGAGAGACGTCTCGTCATGTTGCAAGCGCTCGAAGTCTTCGATCGTAAACTTGCCGCCCTTCCCCAGGACTTCCTCGATGCGATGAAACCGAAACGGCGCCGCCCATTCGAAGTTGATCTCGTGCTTGTAGCCTTCGGGGATGATCTTGTGATTCGCAGTCGCGATGAAATTCTTCGACGGGTTGTAAGCGCGCGGCAGCTCCGAAAGCGGAAGCCATCCTTTCCACTCGTAACGGCCCGAGCTGCCGGGCACGGGAAGCAACCCCGACCATCCCTCTCGTAGCGGCGCCGACCCCGCGGCTTGCCATCCGATGTTGCCGTCCACATCCGCGTACACCAGATTCTCGGACGGAACGCGCCATCGCTCGAGCGCTTTCAAGAACTCTTTCCAGTTCTTCGCGCGGTCGAGCGAGAGCGACGCGAGATAGCCCGCCGATCCCGGCTCGCTGCCGACCCAGCGTAGCGCATACGCGCGATGAAGCTTCGGGTCCTCGTAGATCACAGGTCCGTGACGGGTGAAGCGAAGCTCGACTTCGACGGCCGCGGGCTTACCCTTTACCTCGATCATCTCGCGCTCGATCTTCATCTTCTCCCAGTTGTTCTTGTAGCGATACTGCGTTGGATCTTGTGGGTTGGTCTGTTCGACATATAGGTCTTGCTGATCGATGCCGACGATTGTGAATCCGAAGCCGACTCGCTCGTTGTGACCTGCCGCGACTCCCGGCAGCGTCGGCTCTCCGGCGCCGATCACGTTCCAGCCCGGACCGACGAGATGAACAAGGTACCGAAGCGACGGCAGGCTAATGTTTCGATGAGGATCGTTCGCGAGAATAGGCTTGCCGGTTTTGGTGAGGGCGCCGCTGACTACCCAGTTGTTAGAGCCTTCGCTTGAATTGCCAAACGACACCTGTCCGCTGGCGGCGTTCGCGGCCGCTAGAATCTTGCCATCGATTCCGTTCAGATCCAGGCCCTCGGGCACTTCGAGCTTCTTGAAGGGATCGGTCTCTACAAGCTCGCTGGTCTTGTCGGTTCCGAGCATTCGCGCGAGTTGCGCGCGCAAGACTTCGCTCGACGCGTTGCGAGTCATGATGTAACCGGCCATTCGAGTCAGGCAGGCTTCGGGCGTCCACGGCTCGGGGCGTGTTCCGGTCAGTTGAAACTCAATCGGCAAACGCTCGCGGCTGATCTCAATGAAGGCGTTCACTCCCCGGACGAATGATTCGATGATCGTCTTCGCGTCCGGCGCGTAGCTCTTCCACTCGGCTTCCATATCGCCGCGATAGCGCATCAGCCGCGCGAACTTGTCTCGCTCGATTGCTGAAGGCCCAAGGATTTCGGCGAGCTTTCCTTCGCCGGTTCGCCGCCATATTTCCATCTGCCACAGCCGGTCTTGAGCTGCGACGAAGCCTTGAGCGAAAAACAAATCTTCTTGAGTCTGTGCGTATATGTGCGCGACTCCCCAGGTGTCGCGTAGCACCTCGACCGGCTTCGACAACCCTTCCATCTCGATGCGCCCGGAAGTTTGAGCCAGCGCCGCGCGAGCTTGCCTGGCAAGGTCCGAACGGGCGTAGACTTTAGTCTGCGCAGCACTTACTGAGGAATCATTTGTCCAGGTCGAAAGGTTCTGGCTCGAGCCAATCGCAACCAATAAACCCAGACCGAGAGCTATCGCGGCGAGTTTTCTCATAAGCCTGCCATCACTGGAGAGTTCTATTGGCGTGAAAGCTCACTGAATTCCACTGCGCGCCTGGAAGACCGATATGCTATTGCGGTGAGCGGCTGGCGTCAACCTTTGGCGGCGAAAAAGAATCCACTCAGGCGAGGATTGCTTACCGCACAAGCGAGAGTATAATCGCTGGTACTTCCTGGGTAATCATTCGTTTGAACATCGCGACCGCACTGGAGCTGTCAGATGGAAGACAAGCCCGATTACCTGGAACACCGAAAGAGGCTCCGCGAGAAATTCCTTAAAGCGGGTGCCGAGGCACTTCACGATTACGAGCTAGTCGAGCTGCTGCTGACCTACGCAATTCCCCGACTCAACGTCAAACCTTCAGCGAAAGCTTTGATGAAGCGCTTTGGCACGCTGAACGGGGTGCTCGATGGCGCTCAAGACGAGCTCGAGGAGGTCCCCGGCGTTGGCGCGGCGTCTGCCGTCTTGATTCGACTGGTCAAGGGACTCTTCGAGGCTTATCTGAAGGAGCGGATGGAGAGCAAGGACGTGCTCTCGTCACCGAGCGCCGTGATCGATTTCGCTCGCGTGAAACTGGCCGGGCTTCCGCACGAAGCTTTCATGGTTATCTACTTGAACGTCAAGAACCGGGTGATCGACCACGAGGTGCTTCAAGAGGGAACGGTCGACCGAGCGATAGTCTATCCTCGCCAAATAATCAAAGCTGCGCTGACTCACAAGGCGGCAGGATTGATCTTGAGCCACAACCATCCAAGCGGCGACCCGGAGCCTTCGCAGGAGGACAAGCACCTGACGCGGTCAGTCGTCGAAGCGGCGCGCACGATTGAGATCAGGGTGCTGGATCATATCATCGTCGGAAAGAACGGGTATTTTAGTTTTCAAGAGAACCGGTTGTTGTGAAGACGGTGAATAGGACCTATTGGACGTATTGGACCTATTCGGCCTATTGGGAGTATTCCTACTATGAACCAAGACAAACTAATCCCCGCCCACGGCGGCTATCGTCAACTAAAATCCTTCCAGCACGCCGAGCTGGTCTATGACGCCACTGTTAAGTTTTGCGATCGGTTCATCGACAAGCGCTCGCGGACGCACGACCAGATGGTGCAGGCCGCGCGCAGCGGACGACAGAACATCGCTGAGGGAAGCCAGGCCTCCGGAACCTCGAAGAAATTCGAGTTGAAACTGGTTGGTGTGGCACGCGCAAGCCTCGAAGAACTCTTGCTGGACTACGAGGACTTCCTACGGCAGCGCGGTTTGGCGCTGTGGGGCAAGAACCATCCTACCGCCCAAGCGGTGCGCCGCCTGGCCTATGAAAAGAATAGGTCTTATTTGACGTATAGGTCCTATATTGAGGAATCCCCACCAGAGGTAGCCGCAAACATATTGGTGTGCCTCATCCACCAGACCAATTACCTTCTGGACCAACAACTGCGGCAGCTTGAACAGGCTTTCCTCAAGGAGGGTGGCTTCACAGAGCGGCTCTATCAGGCCCGCTCCAGGAGTAGAAAATAATCCGGGTGGTTGGGCACGAGATCGACGGGTTATTGCGCGGGGAACTCGACGCCTTCGTAGAGGCTATTCAGCGCGACGGGGTATTCCGCAGTCTTCACACATTCTCGCCGGCGCCGGGCGTGATTGCTCACCACTCTGACCCTGTGCTATAAGCCTTGAGCCATCGCAATTGAGAATCACCACACGGGCGATGGTTATCCTGCGCAGCGGCGGCAAGGTACACGGAAGTCTGGCGTGCGCGCCGATGACTCAGACTGCGCTCCGCGACTGAACGCGCTCTCCTGCGCTGATTGGAACAAAACAATGGCCGACGAAAAAGACGAAGAGCGTCTGGCGATCCCCGCGCAAGACCCCGATGCCTATGAGCGAGAAGAGACGACAGATCTGAAGGACGAGACGCCGGATCGCCCGAAAGGCATGCCCCTGCACACCCGCATCCTGATAGGCCTGATTGTGGGCGTCAGCGCCGGAATTGCAACCAACTATTTCTGGGGCGGCGATAATGCTCGCGTCAACTGGGTCGTCACAAATATCACCGAGCCCGTAGGCCAGCTCTTTCTTCGCTTGCTATTGATGACCGTAATACCGCTGGTCTTCTCGTCGCTGGTGATAGGCGTTGCGGGTATCGGAGATGTGCGCAAGCTCGGCCGCGTTGGCCTGAAATGTCTGGCCTACACTGTAGTCATTTCCGCGATCTCAGTCGTCATCGGGCTGACTCTGGCCAACACCGTCAAGCCCGGCAAGCGCATTGATCCCGGGACCGCGGCGGCGCTCCAGGCGCGCTACGGATCAGACGCCACCAAGCAAGTGGAAGAGGCGCAAAAACCAGGGGCGTCGGACTCGGTGCTGATGACGGTGGTAAAGACCATCGTGCCGACCAATCCCATTGCAGCCATTGCCGGCGTAAAGCGTGATCCGAAAGAAGGCGACACGCCGAACATGATTCATCTGATGTTCTTCGCTCTGATTCTGGGTGTCGCGACGACGATGATCTCGACTTCGGTGTCCGCGCCGTTCGTGCGGGTGCTCGAGGCAGTCTATGAGATCTCTGCCAAGATCATAGACATCATCATGAAGTTCGCGCCGTTCGCGGTTGCGTGTTTGCTGTTCAATAACACGGCGCGCTTTGGGCTGGATTTGCTGTGGGCGCTCGCTTGGTTTGTGGCGACGGTTCTGGCTGGCCTGGCGATTCACATGTTTGGTGTCTACTCGCTATCGGTCTATTTCCTTTCTCGCTTGTCGCCTCTCGATTTTTTCCGCCGGATCAAGACCGTGATGCTGACGGCGTTTTCGACTTCGTCTTCCAACGCAACACTGCCCACCGCTTTGCGAGTGTCGGAGGAGAATCTGGGGGTGCCGCGCGAGATCAACAGCTTTGTGTTGACGGTTGGCGCTACTGCCAATCAAAACGGCACCGCTCTCTATGAAGGCGTCACCGTGTTGTTTCTCGCGCAGCTTGCCGGAATTGATCTTACGCTGGGCCAGCAAGTAATGGTGGCGTACCTGGCCATCCTCGGAGGCATAGGAACAGCAGGAGTGCCATCGGGCTCAATCCCGTTCATAGTTGTTGTGCTGGTGACTATCGGGGTCAACCCCGCGCTGATCGCGATCATTTTAGGTGTGGACCGCATACTTGATATGTGCCGCACGACCTTGAATGTGGTCGGCGATATAACGGCGGCGACCTACGTCGCCCGCTCGGAAGGGTATGAACTCCTAAGACCGCCCCGGCACGCGTAGATCGCCAGCCAAACTCCGTCCAACGGAGTTGTGGCGCTTTCATACTCAGCCTACACGGACGCGAGGCGCCGGTCCCGACGTGTTCACTGGCAATTCCACCACCCCCAGTTGGGGGGCCACGAACTGCATTGGTGGATGCACCTCTGTGAAGTTGAGGCGTTGATCAAACCAATCACCTGTGCCGGGACAAACAACGATGCTGTCTCTCACTTAGCGCGTTATGCTAATATGGCGCCGCGAGGTTTGGTTATGTCATCGAGAACCAGTGCGACAATCGAAGACCTCTACAACATACCCGAAAACGGCAAGGCTGAGATCATCAACGGAGAGGTTGTACGAATCAGGCCAACCGGTGGAATCCCAGGGCGTGCGAGCGGCAACGTGTTCTTCAGCTTGCGTAGCTACGAAAGAAAGATGGGCGGCAGCTATGCAGTACCCGACAACGTAGGATTCATTGTTGACTTACCGAATCGCCAGTCCTTCAGCCCCGATGCCGCCTGGTACACGGGTGAACTCGAAGGCTTGAAGTTTGCTGACGGTGCTCCCGCTTTTGCTGTCGAGGTCAGAAGCGAGAATGACTACGGACCGGCAGCAGAACGAGAGCTAGCCGCGAAGCGACGCGACTACTTTGCCGCCGGAACTCTCGTTGTGTGGGACGTAGACCTGCTCGGCGACGATGTGATCAAAGTCTACCGATTCACCGATCCAGAAACCCCGACATTCTACAAACGTGGTGACATTGCAGGGGCAGAACCGGCAGTACCCGGCTGGACGATGCCCGTTGATGAACTGTTCGACTAACTCCCACTACTTCGAAAGCAGGCATCAGCCATATCATTCATCTCGATCGATGCCCATTGAGCAGCGGGCGAAGCGCCTGGCCAGTGTAAGACTTCTTCGAGCGGGCGACGTCTTCGGGCGTGCCTTCGGCGACCACCTTGCCGCCGTCCTCGCCGCCTTCGGGTCCCAGGTCGATGACCCAATCCGCGCTCTTGATCACGTCGAGGTTGTGCTCTACCACAAGGACTGTGTTGCCGAGCGAGACCAATTGATGAAGCACGTCGAGCAGCTTACGAACGTCCTCGAAGTGCAATCCGGTTGTCGGCTCGTCAAGAATGTACAACGTGCGTCCGGTGGCTCGCTTCGACAGCTCCTTGGCCAGCTTGATGCGCTGTGCCTCGCCGCCTGAAAGCGTCGTCGCCGACTGGCCGAGCTTGATGTAGCCCAGCCCGACGTCGATCAGCGTCTGAAGCTTCACTTTGACCTGCGGAATATTCTCGAGCACCGGCAACCCTTCGTCGACCGTCGTGTCCAACAGGCCCGCTATCGAGTAGCCCTTGTACTTCACCGAAAGCGTCTCGCGATTGTAGCGCGCGCCGCGGCACACGTCACACATCACGTACACGTCGGGCAGAAAGTTCATCTCGATGCGCTTCATTCCGTCGCCCTGGCAGGTTTCGCATCTGCCCCCCTTTACGTTGAACGAGAAGCGGCCCGGCTTGTAGCCACGCTCCCGCGACTCGGGCAGCATCGCGTACAGCTCGCGGATGGGAGTGAACACGCCCGTGTAGGTCGCCGGGTTCGAGCGAGGTGTGCGGCCGATGGGTGACTGGTCGATCTCGATGATCTTGTCTATGTGCTCGAGCCCGGTCACTTCACGGTGCGCCCCTGGATCGTTCAAGCTGCGATAGAGTTTGCGGGCCAGGCTTCGATAAAGAATGTCGTCGACCAGCGTCGATTTGCCCGAACCCGAAACACCAGTCACTACGATGAACAATCCAAGAGGAAACCTGACGTCTATGTTCTTGAGGTTATTCGCGCGCGCGCCGAGCACCTCGATCGCCTTGCCGTTCGTACTCCGTCGCTCGGACGGAACTGCAATCGACAAGTCGCCGGCGATGTACCGCCCAGTGAGAGACGCAGAATTGCGGGCGATGTCCTCGGGAGTACCTTGCGCGACCACGAAGCCGCCGTGGGCGCCGGCGCCAGGACCCAGATCGACCACGTGATCGGCGCGGCGAATCGTCTCTTCGTCGTGCTCGACGACCAGCACGGTGTTTCCCAAGTCGCGAAGATGCTCGAGCGTGTCGAGCAGCTTGCGATTGTCGCGAGGGTGAAGCCCAATCGAAGGCTCGTCCAGCACGTACAGAACGCCTCGCAGTTGAGAGCCGATTTGCGTTGCAAGCCTGATGCGCTGGCCTTCACCGCCTGAGAGCGTGGACGAAGGTCTATCGAGCGTGATGTAGCCGAGCCCGACTGTGTCCAGAAAACTCATTCGCTGGCGAATCTCTCGCAAGATCAGTCCCGCGATTTTCTCCTCTCTGGCGTTCAGCTTGATTGCATTAAAGACTTTGACTGCTTGCGAGATGGGAATCGCAGTGTAGTCGGCGATGGCTCGGCCGCCAACTCGGACCGCAAGCGACGCAGGTTGAAGCCTGCGGCCCTGGCAAGCGGGACAAACGGTCGGCGATATTAGCGCTTCGAACGCCGCGATGCCGCTCTCGCTCTTCATATCTTCGGCGCGCGCCATCAGATACGGAACGGCGCCTTTCCAATCAGTCTTGTACTCATAAGCACCGTAACGCAGCGACAGTCTTTCTTTCGAGCCGTAGAAAAATGAGTCCTGCACCTTCTGCGGCAAGTCGGCGAACGCTTTGTCGGGCGAGATGCCCGCTTGCTTGGCCATCGATTTCAGCACATCGCGCAGGTAGTTGCTGATGTTCGTGTCGGGAGGAAACGGATCCTGATCGCTGATCGGAAGCTGCGGATCAGCGACGATCTTCGCCGGATCGATTTCCGCGCGGCTCCCCAGACCGTGACAATCGCGGCATGCGCCGTAGATGCTGTTGAATGAGAAGGAACGCGGCTCGAGGGTCGGAACCGAGATGCCGCACTCGGGGCAGGCCATCTTCTCCGAGTACAGGCGCTCTTCGCCGTCGACGATCGAGACCATTACCAGTCCGTCGGTGAGCTTCGCCGCAAGATGCACCGATTCATCGAGCCGCTTCTGCACGCCGTGTTTGATCAGCAGCCGGTCGACGACCACTTCGATCGTGTGGTTGCGGCGTTTGTCCAGTTTGATCTCTTCGTCGAGTTGGCGAATCTCGCCGTCTATGCGAGCCCGGTTGAATCCGGAGCGCGCGAGTTTCTCGATTTCCTTTTTGAATTCGCCTTTCCGCCCGCGAACGATTGGCGCGAGGATCATTACGCGCTCGCCTTCGGGCAGCGTCGCCATTTGTTGAACGATCTGATCGATCGATTGGCGTGAGATTGGGCGGCCGCACTTTGGACAATGCGGCAGACCGATCGAGGAGAACAACAGCCGCAGGTAGTCGTAGACTTCGGTCACAGTGCCCACGGTCGAGCGCGGGCTGCGCATCGTGGTCTTCTGCTCGATCGATATCGCCGGTGAGAGCCCTTCGATCGAATCGACGTCGGGCTTTTCAAGCTGGTCCAGAAACTGGCGTGCATAGGCGGACAGCGATTCGACGTAGCGGCGCTGGCCTTCGGCGTAGATGGTGTCGAAGGCCAGGCTCGACTTGCCCGAGCCTGAGAGACCGGTCACGACGGTCAGGCGATTGCGCGGAATCTCGAGACTTACGTCTTTTAGGTTGTGCTGGCGAGCGCCGCGAATTGTTATCTTATCTATCGCCATTCAGACCGAGCCCGCATAGAGAAGAATCCGCCTGGGTCGAGAACCTTTCATTGTACCCGGCGCCTGAGGAGACGTTCAAGGTGAGTCGATGTTGGATGGTGAGGCATTAGTGTGTTGCTAGGTGATCGAAAGGGCGTACTTTCATATGGCGTTAGGCCGCGCCCCAGTCATAGTCGGTTATTCATCTACATCTTGAGAGATCCTTGTAGATCTTTGAGTGCTGGAATGGATAGTTCTTCCATCGGCGGCGGGATGTGACAACAAACCTAGAACCGCGCAATTGATATACCTTTCTTTCGGTATACTCAGGGCAGCAATGCGGGACTCGAACATGTTCATCAGTCCATGAAGCAGCGGTGATAATTAAGGACCGCCCATTAATACACAGTCCCTTCGGCCCTTCTTGCGATTCGTGAAATATCTGCCTCACTGATCCCTCATGAAATTCATAGACAAAATAGTCCATACTGATTGGCCCGCTCCCCGGCTCCAGATCGCGGATAGCAATAACAGCCTCTTCTCTTCCATCGCCATTCAAATCAACATACCTTAGTAGTATCAGTCTCTCTTCGCTAAACATGCGCGGTATCGGTTCCTCTCGCGACAGTCCCTTGCGCAAAGCTATTTTGTTCGAAGGACCTGTGTCGTAGGTGAAGTTGTAGAAGTCGACAGATCGTATGCTAGTTTTGGTCTGTGCGAAGATCGGCCTCGTCTTGGGAAAGTACAGGAGGTTAGCCAAAACGAATAGGACGGTCATCCTGCAAAGGGTCATGATCGTTCACCCAGAGAACAGCTCGCAATTATTGAAATGAGGACGCTTCGTTATTGAATGCAGGACTCGTATTACTGAGCGGCATGTGCCAAGTGTTCGTTAACGCCATGAACAATGTCGCCCACGGTTAGAAATCGTGGAATGGCGTCGTCGGGAATCTTGATTCTGAATCGCTCTTCAAGAAGAAGGGCGATGTTGAGCGCGTCCAGCGAGTCGGCGCCCAGGTCTTTCATCAAATGCGTGCTGGGTCCCAGTTGACTGCGGTCCACGCGAAGCTCAGCGACGATGATGCTCTTCACGGCGTCTTCAATAGACTCAACAGCTTCTCTGGTCATAGCTCTTTTCCTCAACCTGATCTACTGCGGCCCAGATTTGAAGCCTTGATACTACTGCACACACGCGCGGACAACAAGCACCGCGTTGTTCCCGCCGAAGCCGAACGAGTTCGAGATCGCAGTCCTGAGCGGCGTCGTGCGTCCCACTCGGCGCGCGCCCTCGGTGACATAATCAAGATCGCACTGCGGATCCTGCTCTTCGTAGTTAATCGTCGGCGGGATGGTCTGGTTTTCAATCGCAAGCACAGTCGCGATGAATTCGATCGCGCCGGCTGCGCCCATCGAATGTCCGAGCATTGACTTGATCGAACTAACGGGGATCTCATAGGCGCGGCTCCCGAACACCCGCTTGATGGCCTCTGTCTCGGATGCGTCGTTCAGCTTGGTCGCCGTTCCGTGCGCGTTGATGTAGTCGATCTCCTTTGGATCGACGCCCGCATCTTTTAACGCGCGGGTTATCGCGTGCGCTTCGCCGTCGGGATCCGGGAACGTAATATGCGAAGCATCCGCCGTCGAGCCGTATCCGATGACCTCAGCATAGACGTGCGCTCCGCGCGCTCGGGCCGTTTCCAGATCCTCGAGGACGACGATCCCTGCGCCCTCGGCGAGCACGAATCCATCGCGGTTCGCGCTGAATGGCTTGCACGCGCGTTCGGGCGGTTCATTCTTCGTCGAGAGCACTCGCATTTCCTTCCACGCATCCATGACGACCGGAGTGATCGGAGCATCCACGCCCCCAGCTATCATTCGATCGGCGTGTCCGTAGCGAATCAGATGGAACGCTTGACCGATCGCGTTGGCGCCCGACGAACATGCCGTGGTCACGGTTATGTTTGGCCCGCGAGTTTTGAAGCGTATCGCAATGTTCGAAGACGAGGCGTTATACATCGACTTCGGTATCGCGATGGCCGACCGGCGGCCTTTTCCGTTCGAGAAAAACGCGCCGCAGAACTCCTCAATCGAGCTTTGGCCTCCAAACCCGGTCCCGAGGTAGACCCCGGCATCGTAACTATCGAGTTGCCCGTTGGTGAGGCCTGCTTCGCGCGTCGCCATACCGGTCGCCGCAATCGCCAGTTGAGATACGCGGTCAAGCCTCGACATCTCACGCTCGTCGAAGAGTTCCTCGGGCCGAAAGTCGCGGCAGACGCCGGCGATGTTGGTCTTGAGGTTCGTTGTATCAAAGTCTTCGATGTGCGATATACCGCTGCGCCCTTCGGCAAGCGCCTGCCAGACGCGCTCGCGCCCGACGCCAGTCGGCGCGATTATCCCGATTCCGGTTACAGCGATTCGCCTCATAACGAAGTGGGGGATAGGGGCCGGGGATTGGGGGTAGGCTTCTCATCCAACCCCCGGCCCCTAACGCCCAACCCCTAATTAATCAGCTCCAGCTTTTTACCTATGCGATACATGGATTCGAGCAGGCGCTCGGCCTGCTCGTCGGAGTGCGTTGCCATGCAGCTTATCCGCACCAGGCTGTGCGACACGGCGGGAGCGAGAACGGGATTCGTGTATATGCCCTCGCTCATCAACTCCCAGAAGAATTTGCAGACCAGCACTTCGTCATCCACGACAACCGGGATGATCGGGGTGAACCCCTCGAGCAGCTTGAAGCCGAGCCGCACCAGCTCGCGCCGTAACGATGCGCTCAACTCGCGCAAGCGCTGGCGCCGTTCCGGCTCGCGCTCGATTATTTCGATGGCTTTCAGCACGGCCGCCGCGTTTGCGGGAGCAAGTGAAGCCGAGTAGACAAATGCTCGACTGTGGTGCTTGATGAACTCGATAACGTCGCGCCTCGACGCTACAAAGCCGCCGATCGATGCGAACGACTTCGAGAAGGTCCCCATGACGACGTCGACGTCGGTTTCAACTCCGAAGTGTTCGGCGGAGCCACGGCCGTTGCTGCCAAGAACGCCGATGGCGTGCGCTTCGTCGACATAAATTCGCGCGCTGTACTTGCGAGCCAGCCGCACGATCTCAGGCAGATTGGCGGTGTCGCCTTCCATCGAAAAGACGCCGTCGACCACGATCATCCTGCCCTCATCGCTTTGAAGGCTTGCAAGCACCTTCTCGAGATCGGCCATGTCATTGTGGCGAAACCGGGTCGTTCGCGCGAATGATGCCAGACACCCGTCCAGTATAGAAGCGTGTATGTTGCGGTCCGCAATGATAACGTCGCCCTTTTGAGCGATCGTTGAAAGTGCTCCCAGATTCGTCTGAAACCCCGTACCAAAGACGAGCGCGTCCTCGCGCTTCATGAAGCGGGCGAGCGCCTTTTCCAGCTTCACGTGCAGATCCATTGTCCCGTTGAGCATCCGCGAGCCCGAGCAGCCTGTTCCATACAGGTCTATTGCTTGTTTAGCGGCAGCTTTGACTTCAGGGTTGGTGGTCAGCCCAAGGTAATTGTTCGAGCCGAACATGAGGATGCGGCGGTCACCCATCATCACTTCGGCTTCGCCTGAATCCGCGCCGCTGGAAAACTCGGTGAAATAGGGGTAGAGTCCCGCTCGCCGGAACTCGTCAGCCTTGGTGAATCCCACAGCCTTCTCGAACACGTCCTTCGTTACTGCGGGCGACCGCTGCTGCATAATAGACCTCACTCCACTGACTTTTGATATTACCGCTACCCCGTGTCACAAGGGACCCTGCCCGACTCTAAGCTCTCTGCAATGCGGAGATTATATATGAAAACATCGCGAGGGCAAGCTGAATAAGTAGTTAGCGGTCAGGGGTCAGGGCGGCAGTTGTTAGGCGCTTAAGTCCGGTGTTACAAGCGCGCTCGGGCGCCCAATCGAGTGCTACGACCGTCGGCAAGTAATGCCGAGACAACGGGCTACCGGCTACCGATTCTGAACTTTCGCCGGCAGATAGACCCGTGGAACCCGGTCGCTTATTCCGCAGGTCACTTCATATGAAAGGGTCCCGATTTGGGCGGCGACTTCTTCGACCGTTATTTGACTTGACCCCTGGCCGCCGATGATCACAACTTCGTCGCCCCGTGCTGCGCCCTCGACGCCGGTTACGTCGACCAGGGTCAGGTCCATGCTCACGCGGCCTACAATCGGCGCCAACTGGCCGCGCACAATTACCTTGCCCCGGTTCGAGAGAGCCCGCCGCAACCCGTCCTCGTAGCCGATCGCCAGAGTCGCGATTCGACTCTCGCGTGCCGTCACGAAGGTTCCGCCGTAGCCCAGCGCAGCGCCCGCCGGAACGGTCTTCAAAAGCATGATCCGCGTCCGCAAAGACATCACCGGACGCCAGTCCAACGACTCGATTGAGGAATTGGTTACGTCGCGCCACAGACCGTAGAGCACCCCGCCCAGCCTCACCAGGTTTCCGCGCGATCGGGGATAAGCGTGCGCGCCCGCGCTATTGGCTTCGTGGATCCATACCGGCGTGTGTCCTCTGGCGCGCACCGACTCGACTGCGTTTTCGAATAAGCGCATCTGTCGCAGGGTGAATTCATCCTTGTCGGGACAATCCGCGGACGCCAGATGTGTCATGACGCCGTCGAGCCGGACGTTCTCGAATCGCGCAGCGCCTTCAAGAAAGCTTCCCAGTTCGGCACACGGCACACCGAGTCGTCCCATTCCCGTGTCAACCTTGAGGTGATAATCGGCAACCAGGCCCGCGGCCCGCGCCGCTCGATTGAGTCTCTCAAGAGTATCCAATCGAAAGACGGCAGGGGTCAGTTGATGAGAAATGATCGACTCTTCTTGCCCGTCCCAGAAACCGCCGAGACATAGAATGGAGCTTGTGATGCCGGAGTCTCTCAGCGTGACTCCCTCCTCAGGCAGCGCGACGCCAAACCACTTGGCGCCGGCCTTTTCGAGAGCGCTCGCGCACTCAACGGCGCCGTGGCCGTAGGCATCGGATTTCACCGCAGCCATGATCGCTACACCAGGGCCCACGGCTGCGCTGGTTACGCGATAGTTGTGGATCAGGTTGTCGAGATTGATCTCAGCCCAGGTAGGCCGCTGTGATCGGCTCATCGATGCATAGCCTCTGCGCGGCGGAGCATGACACGGTCGGACTCGCGGAGCAAAGCGTCCAACTCGCGGCGCTCAGTGCGCGTGAGTCGTCGCCCTTTACTCTCGCTCAGTAGTTCTTCGGCTCGTACCTGTTTCTCTTTAGACACCCGGTACGGTGGCCCGAGCGCGTCAAGCTGTTGTCCGATGGAATAGAACACGATCGCTACTTTTGTCCTGGCATTCGGAACTTCACCTCAGTCCCATTGCTCAAAAGCCGGGTGATCTTGTAACCCGTAAAGCCTGTGTCGCGCTTTCCGTCGTACTCAAACTCGAATGTTCCCCTCTGGCCCGGCGGCAGCGGGTTTGGGACGACCGAAACGTTGCGAATCTCCGGCGGCGTATCGGCCCCGCGTTGCAGCGACACTTCTATGGACAGGTTCTCGAGCGGTTCGTCTGAAATGTTGTCGACGGCGCCTCTCGCCGTCACCATATTCTTATTCACTTCGGGTCTGTATGACGGGATGATCTGAGCTCTTTGCTTCATCGCGGCCTCGCGCGCCGCCTGGGTGTCGGTCCCGCGCAGGTTCGCTACGTAAGCCCCGACTCGTGAGTGAACCGAAGGAACAAAGAGGTACAACAGCACCGCGCCGCCGAGCAGAACCACCACCGCCAGGAGAGCGATCGTTCCGGTGCGGCCACCCCTCGGACCGACGTCCTTTCCATAGTTTGACAACGCCCCTATGCCGGCATCGCGTGAGTCACGGACAGGATCGCCAAAGATCAAGGGCTGCTGTGATCGCTCAGCGGGCAGACCTAAAACAGAACCGGCGGGTGGCTTGTGCGCGTAAGCGCCGGCAATGGATGGGACAGATGGCTGGGGCACCCTCACTGACGTCGCTCGAATTGATTCGGCCGCGAGTTCACGGGTGCCGCTATCGACGCGCGCAGGTTCAGCCGGCGCAGCGGCGCCGGAAGCGCTCGACAAAGAACCAAACAATCCAGTAGCCGCCGGGCGCTTTTGGCCGAAGTCTCCGCTTGGTTCCTCAACCTGAGGCGGCCGCGCCGACCGCAATTCCCGGGTCGCCGCGGCTTGCTCGCGCGGAGTAAGCGGCTCTATGCGAGGCGGCTCATAAGGCTCGCGGTGCATGATGCGCTCTATGCGAGGCGGCTCGAAAGGCTCGCGATGCGAACGCTCGTCGACTCGCGCGTCGCGGAGCAGCTCGGGTGCCGGCGGCAACGGCGTTGGTGTAGCTGACTCCTCTTGCGCAATGATCGGCTGCTCGGCCACCTCCAAACCAGCCCATACCTCATCGTCAAATGCGGCAGGTTCGGGTTCTACTTCGGTCTCCGCTGCAGGTTCCTTGGGTGAAGGGCTCGCCAAAAGCTCCGTGGGGCGAGGCTCGGGCGAAGGTTCAACTGGTGGCGCCGGCTGAATGGGTTCTTGAGACGGTGAGGTCTCGACTTGTAGCTCCGCCTCGGCTGTCGTCGAATGCGCGGACGGCGGCAACTCAACTTCGGTTGCGAGCTCACGCGTACCGCCAGTCTGAATCGAAGATGCTTCCGGAACTGGCACGCCGACTTCGGCGGTCACCGCGCCGACGGGTTCTTCGGCCTGCTGTACCGGTGGCGCAACGTTCACAAAGAGGCTGCGCCGGGACATGTCCCAATCTTCTTCGGGCTCTTTCTCCATCCTCTTGTAGCGGCGGAAAAAGTAGACCAGCAGTGAGACGCCCACAATGAATACAAGCACGGCGCCGACGATCACCGCTCGGGATAAGCGGGGCTGTTGTGGCTGAAGGAGGTTTAAGAGTAAAAACATCATTCTGTTCTGTTCCTAACTAAGCATAGCGGCTCTGTTGTTGTTGCGCGGCGAACCCTGGAGTCTCGAAGTTCATGTTGCGGTCATGCCGATACCTCGACGGATGCGGCGGTCTCCGCCGTAGGTTGCACGAGCGCGGCAATCGCGTCGAGGATGATCGCCTCTTCTTCGACCGCAACCGTGCGCAGATCAATCAATACGCGATCGCGCTCGGTGCGGGTGATGATCGGAATCCGGTGGCCTCGAAGCCGCTCTTCGAGCATGGCCGCGGTCGCCGAGGTGTCCTGCAAAGCAACCAGCACCGTCGGAAGCTTGACGTCCGGCGCTGAGCCGCCGCCGATAACCGACGCCCCGTCCTCGAGGCTCACTTTCAACCTGCCGCTTGCCAATTCCTCGATTAATTCGACGAACCGTGCCGCGCGTTCGGCTATCTGTTCGCGAGTCGTCGCGATGGTACGGATCACCGGTACTTCCGAGAGAGCGGCGCCTCGCTCATAAAGCCTTAGCGTTGCCTCGAGGGCCGCATATGTCATTTTGTCGGACCGCATCGCTCGCATCAACGGGTTCTTTCGCACTCGATCAACGATCCCCAGTTGGCCCGCGACGATGCCCGCTTGCGGGCCGCCCAACATCTTGTCGCCGCTGAAAGAAACCACCGAGATACCGGACTTGAACGAGTCGGCAACCACCGGCTCATCCTTCACCCCGTAAGGCGAAAGATCAATCAAGCAGCCAGAGCCCAGGTCTTCAAACGACGGGATGCCCGTTCGCCCGGCGAGTTCGGCTATCTCCCGCGCACTCGGGCGCTCGGTGAACCCGATGATGCGATAGTTCGACGGATGCACCCGCAGTATCAACCTCGTGCGCTCGTTGATCGCTCGCTCGTAGTCGGCTATTCGAGTGCGATTCGTCGTGCCGACTTCGCGGAGGGTCGCGCCGCTTTTCTCCATCACATCAGGAATTCGGAAGCTGCCGCCGATCTCGATCAACTCTCCGCGGGAGACGATCACCTCGCCGCCTTCTGCCAGCGTGTTGAGCACCAGCAGCACGGCGGCGGCGTTGTTATTGACGACCACCGCGGCTTCGCTTCCCGCCAGCCGCGCCAGCAACTCCTGACAATGTGTCTCGCGTTGGCCGCGCTCGCCACGCTGCAGATCGTATTCGAGATTCGAATAGTGTGCGGCGGCTTCTGAGACTGCTTCTACCGCCTCGAGAGCAAGCGGCGCGCGGCCGAGATTCGTATGAATGATGACTCCGGTAGCATTGATGATCCGGCGAAGCGATGGCTGGGCGCACTGGGCAGCTCGCACATTGAGCCTGCGCTCGACCTCTTCAGTTAACGACTGAGGACTGAGTGCTGAGGAATGAGTTGCGCTGGCGAGTTGTTCACGCAGCTCGTCTGTGATCTCACGAAGCAGGTCTCGCACGCGCTCGCGGCTGAGGGCAGCGGACAGTTGCGACGCCAACGGCCTCTCCAACAGCCGCTCGATCGAGGGCAGCGATCTAAGCAGGTGATTCGGCATGTGATTTCCGTTGACACCGGTCAGTGTCTGACGTACATTCTAACACAACCCCCACACGTTACAGCCAAGCCCTCCCAGAGTCAGTTAATGGAACCAAAGATAGACAGTCCTATAGACCAGGACCTTGATCGGCTCGAGTACGAGATTCGACGATTGAAGGTTGAGTACGACATCTACTTCAATGGCGGAACGCTGCGGCCGCCTATCGACACGAAGGGACGCGTCGAGACCGCCATCAAGCGCATCTACGACATGCGCGGGTTGTCATTCGGACAGCGGTTTCGTTACAACAGCCTGGTTGCGCGCTACAACGTCATGCGCGAGCTGTGGCGGCGGCACACTCAAAGCCGCGAAGAGAGCGGCCGGCCTCCAACGCCTGAGGCGCTAACCGCGCTACGCGAACAGGTGGCAGTGATTCGATGTCACGATCCACAGCTCGAACCCGAAAAGGTCAGCGAGCTTTACGACCAACTCGTAGCCGCAAAGCGAAAGTGCGGTGAGAAAATAGGCGTACTGAGTCTCGAAGTATTCACACAATTCCTCACCTCGCGAGCCGAGCACATCAAAGACAACCTGGCGACCGATGCAGTCGATTTCGTCGTTGGAGTCGACAACGGCCGCGTCAAATTCGCCGCCCGCCCCGCCCGCTGATAAGCCGCTCCGCACACAAGACCGTCTCCGGCCCACTAAAGTTGCATTGCCGTGGCCGGCTTCCGAACGCTCGAGGTCTACCCTGGGTCGAAGCGTGAACGACTGCGACCTCAGTGAGGAGATTCCGCCGAAGCTGGGAGCGTCGACATGTTTACCGATCATCAGGGCTTAGTGCTACTTGCGTGATCTGGAGCAGCGCCATCACTCGCATCTCCGGGCGTTGGAGTCGATCAGCCGCCAATCTGGCGCGGTCGTAATCATTGCGTGAGAGCGAGGCCAACATTTGCGCCGACTCTTGAGCAACCGTGTTCATCGGATTGCCGCTGTTGATAACGAACTCGCCGTCCCTGAAGTACTGTTGGATGTCGAACCCGTTCAACACAAGCGCCGCGCTGGCAAGCTCGTTGAGCTGATCGATCACTCGCTCGACAATCGCCGCGCTCCTGCCCGCATCGAGCTGCTCGTATGCACTGGCGATCTGAATCTGTGTTTGCAGTTGCGGGTAGCTCAGCGCTCGATCGCCGATCATCGCCTGAGCTTCGGCCAAAAGCTCAAGCGCAGTCGACTTGTCGCCTTTCGCCGCCGCGCTGGCCCCCAATTGAGTTAAGATACCAGCCCGCTCTTCCAGCGAGGGAAGCCGCGATAGTAGCGCACGCCCTTCCGCAAGCTTCTGTTGCTCGCTGGCGCGATTTACCAAATGGCGATCCAGGTTCAGGGTCATCTCCCGACGCTGTTGGGGGTCCGCAATTTGTCCGACAATCTCGCGGGCGCTCTTTTCGTCTCCTTGATTCAACGCCTTCCACGCCGCTTGCTGAACGAGATTATTCGCAACTTCCGGAGGCGCAGTTTTCGAAGCTTCAATCAACTCGCTGGCCGTGCCGTTCTGAAGAAGCTCCTGATACTTTGCCCAGGGTCCCTGCTGTATCTGGTTTGACCTGTCCATCTCCGCAATCCGCTCGCCTAAGGCGGCAATCTGATTGGGAGACAGCCTTTCGATATCCGGCAACATCGGCTTTAGCTGCTGTAGAATTCCAACCACCTGTCCCGGATACGAGCGAAAAGATCGGCCGCCGTGAATGACCAGTGAGCCAACCGCGACCCCGGTGAAGCCGGCCGGGGCGTTGTTGAACACCGTTTTGATGAGGATGTTACTCAGCTCTCGCGCGGTCTGCTCGTCCAACTTCGCAAGCGAAAGGTGGACAGTGGAGCGCTGCCCTGACTGGTCAGACGCAGGTCGGTTACTTTCGATCCAGGTGCGCAAGAGTACGATGGCGATGTTCACCGACTCCGGGCTCCTGCTGAAGTCATCGCTCCGAAGCCGGGTCAAGATGCATCCAAGAAACTTCTCCGCAAGCGCTTTGTCCTGGGAATGAAGCCTGTAAAGCATGTTCATCGCCCCATTATCAATCGCGATCTTTAACGAATCCTCGGCAAGCGAAAACGCTTGCTGGGGTTCCTTTGCCGCGAGCTGCTCAGCGAGCCTCATCTGGAGTTGCGCTTCGAAAGCCGGTTGCGCATAAGACCGCTGCTCGGAAGAAGCTGGACGCGAGGCCCGTAAGAAATCAAGGGCTAGTTTGGGGTCGTGGTTTGCAACAACCTGGAGGATCTCCTGCCGCAGTTGCTGAGGCACGTCAGTCAGGTTTGGATACTCCCGATCCCCGCTGTCGACCGCCGCGGTCATCTCGCTCAGACTTGCTGCCGCCGATTTGAACAGCGAGCGAGCGCGCTTTTCATCTCGATCCCAAAGAGATCCTGCCAGAGCTATGTCGATCCGAATGCGATTCTCAGGCAGCCTGAGCGATTGCGCCACCTTGATGATCTCGTCTGCCAGCGCGAGCGCTTTCTTCTCGCGCTCCTCGCGAGCCTTTCTCTTTTCAGCTTCGCCAGAAGCTGATTGAGCTGATTGAGCTCGGACGCTCGGGATCACTAGGATGAGAATGAAGAGAAGCCTTGCGAGCTTTGAAGCCATGTAAACACCTCGTTCTTGTCTGGATAGTATCGACCACGGGGGCCGCTGTGCCCGGTCCGGATCCCGAAAGCTTCGCGTCAATTACTGAATTCCTGGAGGCTTTTAACGCTTGTGCTTCCCGGATGTTCCTATGCCAGCGGCGTTCGACTGCTCTTCGCTTGCTGTTCGTAAGAACGTTGCGGGCAACCATGTTTGCGAAGATCAAGTTGCCGAATGTCGGACAAACTTCAGTTTATTCGTGGGACCTGAATGCCGCGCGTCACCAAGCGCGCGACAAGCTGAAGTTGTCGGACATCGTTCACAGGAGAGAAGACCAGTGGCTCTAGAACCGGATTGAATTCGCCGATTGACATGGAACTCGCAGGGAATTCGCAGGGAGTTTGCCAACTGGTCAGCGCTGGCTTGTTGCTAGTCTGGCCCTGCAAATCAAAAAGGCCCCGCTCCGACGAGCGGGGCCGTCGTATGCGCCTGATTGATTTGTTAAAGCCGTTTCACGGCTTCCGCCTGGGGTCCCTTCGGTCCTTCAACTACTTCGAACTCGACGGTCTCGCCCTGCTTGAGCGACTTGTAGCCGTCTTCCTGTATGGCCGAATAGTGCACAAACACATCGGCTCCGCCCGGTTGCTCGATGAACCCATAGCCCTTTGCATTACTGAACCACTTGACCTTGCCTTGTGACATCGACATACATCCTCCTCCGATAGTCTCAAAGTTTCGCGCGCCCGGGGCAGCGTCACCTGACGCTATCGTCCGCCCGTAACTTGAAACAAAAAGCCGCAAAGCGACGCTCGCAACCTGCGAGCATCCCTTTGCGGCTTCCTATCAAGCTTTCACTGCGTTGCCCAAGACTTCTAGTCGCTCTGGGTAAATCTTCTAAGCCTACGCGAAGCGGGCCGCATACTAGCGCAACGACTAAACAGAGTCAAGAAAAAACGACGCCAAGCCAGGACTACTCTTTGCGGTGAGTGATCGTCTGACTCTTTGGGTTAAATAAGCGCCCGCCCGAGCTCGATGCACTGCGCCTTCTGGCGGTTTGCGTCACCGGCCCATAACGTTGACCAACTCCTGCACGGCGGCAGCCGAGCGATGTAGCGCCGACCGCTCTTCGGTAGTCAGATTGATCTGGATGATCTCTTCGATGCCGCGCTCGCCGAGCTTCACCGGCACCCCGACATAGAGGCCGTTGATGCCGTACTCGCCCTCGAGATATGCAGCGCACGGCAGAATTTTCTTCTTGTCCTTCAAGATCGCTTCTACCATCTCTACTGCCGCGGCAGACGGCGCGTAATAAGCCGATCCGGTCTTGAGCAGGCTCACAATCTCAGCTCCGCCATTCGCGGTGCGAGTTACTATCTGATCTATCTTGTCTTGCGGGAGCAGATCCGGAAGCGGAATTCCCGCAACGGTAGAATAGCGCGGCAGAGGGACCATCGTGTCGCCGTGTCCGCCGAGCACAAACGCCGTTACGTTCTCGACTGACACGTTCAGCGCCTCGGCTATGAAGCAGCGCATCCGCGCCGAGTCCAACACGCCGGCCATCCCGATGACCCGCTGTTTGGGGAGTCCCGAATGCTTCAACGCGACATGACACATCGCATCAAGCGGATTCGAAACGATGATCAGAATCGGGTTCTTCGAATGCTTCATGATCTCATCGGTTACCGATCCCACTATTCCAGCGTTAGTCCGCAGAAGATCGTCGCGGCTCATACCCGGCTTGCGTGCAAGACCCGACGTTATTATGACTATGTCCGAATCGGCGGTTTCCTTATACCCGTTGGTGCCAACCAGCCGCGAATCGTAACCTTCGATCGGAGCGGTCTCTGCAAGATCCAGCGCTTTGCCTTGAGGCATGCCTTCGATGATGTCGACCAGCACCACATCGCCCAGTTCCTTATCAGCCAACCTCTGCGCCGCTGTCGCTCCGACGTTGCCCGCTCCGACGACTGTTATTTTCTTTCTAGCCATTGTTCCTCCATACGTCCGTCGATTATCGCCGCTCGCTCTCGGGTGATGGGGTCAGAGGATGAGCGGACCGAAATTCTATACGACGGGTTGAGAATCGTCCACGAACCGCGTCTCGAGCCGCTTATCGAAGACGGTGAGCTATCGCCGCCTGGGTGAAAGGCCGACTCGAAGCGCTGCACCGAACTCTAACGCGCCCTCTTGCAACAGCGGGGGCAAGCTACCCTTCCCGACCTGTGATCCTTCTAGTGATCCTGCAAACGATCAATATCAAAATAGGATACAGGTCGGGAAGGGTGGCTTGCCCCCGCCTTGCCAGCTCATCCGCCGACGTGAATCGCCGGACGGCGTTCCGGGTCGGGCTCAGCCTGGCGCAGAACTTCGCGGGTCACCGGAGCCGTCTCGCCTTCACCGAAGATCAAGTACTTCAGCAGGTACGTTAGCGGGTTGCCTTCGCTCCAAGCGAAATAAGCGTGGGGGATCTTGCCGGTCGTGTCGCGCAGGTAGAGAAGAAGCGCCGCGATCGCGTTTGGTACCGCCGCGCTCTCTCCCCTGAGCACCCGGTAACCGTCTACCTCGACGCCCTTCACACAGAGTTCATCACTGAACTCCGAAGCATCGCCGATGTCGACTTCCAGAAACAGTATCGGATCACCTTTTGGAATGTGGTTGTCCTCGCGCTGCTCTTTTTCTTTGAATCGATACTCGCCCGCATCGCCTGCTTGCCGGCAGTTGGCGACGATTCGAATCTCGTGACTGCGTGCGACCTCCTCGATAAAAGCGCGCGCCTTCTCGTCAAGCTCGACTCGCTCGATGCGCAGCTCAGTCGTCCGCATCACCCTCGACACAAACGAAGCGGCGATGATTGACCCGATGAAGAACGACGCGATCTTTATGCCTTCGGGCCGCTCGATGATGTTCAGCACCGTCGTGTACGCGAACACCAGCGAGATCAGCACGAAGGCCCAGCCGTGTTTGCGGCGGCGAAAGGCTGAAAGCGTCACCGCAACCGCGCCCGAGCTCATCAGCACCAGAACGCCGGTCGCGTAAGCCCCGCCCTGTGCTTCGACGTCCGCTTTGAAAATCAGCGTCACAGCAAACGCGATCGCAGTGTACACGAGCACCAGCGGTCTGACGGCAGCGGCCCACTTGGGCGCCATTCCATACTTGGGCAAGTACCTCGGGACTATGTTTACCAATCCGGCCATCGCCGACGCGCCCGCGAAGGAAAGAATGAGAATCGTGCTCAGATCGTAGGCGGTGCCAAAGACACTGCCGAGGTATTTGTGCGCAATGTAGGCGAGCGCGCGGCCGTTTGCCTGTCCACCCTTCGCAAACTCGGCGGCGGGGATCAGCGTCGCCGTCACCACGCTGCTGGCGATCAGCATCGCGCTCATGATCAAAGCCGCCGTGCGAAGCAGCTTGCGCGTATTGGCGATTCTTCCGACGGGATTCTCTTCAGTATCCGTTTCATATCCTTTGACCAGCGGCATCACGACCACGCCCGTTTCGAATCCCGAGAGTCCCAGGGCGAGTTTCGGAAACACGATCAACGCCACGCCGATCATCGCAAGCGGGCTTCCGTGAGCGCTGATCAAAGCGTTCTTCCAATCTGACAGCGCAGCCGGATGAGTTGCGAGCTCGTAGAATCCCACGCCTACGACAATGCAGTTCAACAGCAGGTAAGCCCCGACCAGCAACACCGACACGCCGATCGCTTCTCTGAATCCCTTAAGAAAAATCGCGCCCAGGAAAGCGACTAAGAACAGCGTTATTGCGATGCGGTTGTGCAGGAAATGCGGAGTGAAAGGATTCTCGACAATGTGAGCCGTAGCGTCGGCCGCCGATAGCGTGATGGTGATGATGAAATCCGTTGCCACGAAGCCCAGCAGCACAAGCACAAACAGCTTGGCTTGCCATCCGGGCAGCAAGTGCTCGAGCATCGAGATCGAGCCGTTGCCGTGCGGACTCTCTGCTGCCACTCGATTGTAGATCGGCAGCGCTCCCAGGAGCGTGAGCAAGACCAGCACCAGCGTGGCAATTGGTGAGAGTGCGCCGGCCGCCAGGAACGCAATGCCCGGTTGATACCCCAGCGTCGAAAAATAGTCGACGCCGGTCAGACACATCACCTTCCACCACGGATGCTGGTGCTCCTGGTTTTTAGACGAGGAGTCAGTGGGCTCGCCCATCCGCAGTCTTAGCAACCATTGGTGAAAAGTGCTTCTCGCCATGGACGGCAGAAGTGTAGCGAGTGATTGAGAGGTCGTACAGGCGCGACGGGCAGGTGCGCTACAACACAGGCGTCTGGAAACTCTTGACGTTCGGCGAATCCGCCACCAACGCAGGTGGTCGGAACTCAATGACGCCTCGAGAACTACAGCTTAGTCCGTCCGGCATTCGCGACATCTTTACCGTCTTTGTCGGAGCCCGGTTCCTGCACACCTTTTCGCTCGACTTTGTAAAAGTCCAGCATCACATCGGTGTTCCCGCGTAGTTCTCGCTCGAGCCGCTCGAGGGCCACCCGCACAACATCACGGTGATGAACGCGGCGTCGTGCTGGAAGCTGGCTCACTTGCAGCCAGATCTTGTGGATCAAGCTAATGTCATCCTCGGTGAGGTCGGGAGCATGCGCACCAAGCGAGACGCTGTGTTCGCGATTTCCTGGCTCCACGATCCTGCACCACACTTGACGGCGTGGTGTTTCGGCCAGGCGTTCCCACGCGCGGCCCAGTTCGCGCGTCTGCTCATTGGCGGTCATCTTGGAGGAAAGACCGGCGACGATCTCGGCAGAGTCCAGACGCAGAGCGGTCTGTGCCACGGCGTCAAAGAGGTTGGTCGCCGGAACGACAACCAACTCGACCGGTTTGCCATGCTTTTCGGCAAGCGCAACGACTCGCGTAAACAGGCGTTGCTCGTAATCCGTAAACAGATTGGAGTCATAGAGGTCACGCTCGCCTGCGTCCGGGCCTCTCATCAACCGCGCGGTCATCACCAATATGTCTTGCGCTTCGGTGTTGGTTCGCCCCAACACGTAATCGAGATGCGAGAGCGTGTTGTAGTCTCGCACGGCAACGAGCACGCTGCCGGGCCGCGCGCGGACAGTATCAAGGCTCACGTCAGGCTGATAGTTGAGTGTGAACTGGTCAAGGGCCGCAGTTGATCTGTCGAGTTTTCTCTGATTGATGCGCTCGGAGACCGTAAAGACTATGAAAAACACAATCGTGAACGCGACTCCCGCTATGGTCGCCACTTCCTTGGTGATCAGATTGATTCCGGCGACGGAAAACAGCAACACCGCGATTATCCCCAGCCCAACCGGGATCTCCTTGCCGCGCACATTTATATTGAAAGGTACTCTCCACTCGCGATGCGATTTGTCCTTGAAGCGCAGCACCAGCATCGCCAGGCCGTTGAAGGTAAACGCCCAGATGACACCGAAGGCGTAAGCCTCCCCCAGCAAATAGGTGTTGCCGCCCGAGGCTATGATCGCCAACAGTTGCAAGAGCACTATCAGATTGATCATTCGGTACGTCGTGCCAAATCTCTTATGCGGCGCCCGGAACCAGTCGGTCATCACTCCGTCTTCTGAGACACGATTCAGCACTCCGTTAGATCCGATGATCGAAGTATTGATGGCGCCTGACAGCATCAGGCATCCGACGATCACAATGAACGCTTGAAACAAGAGCTTCAACGGCAATGGGCCGGCAAGATACATAGCAATGCCGCTGATTAAGTTGTCCCTATAAGTCATCCTGACGCCATCTGGAATAAGCGCGTACGCGAAGAAAGAAACAAGCGATGTGAACAGCACCGAAAAAACGAAGATCACAAACCCGGCGCGCATGAGATTCTTGTGCTTCGGGTGTTCGAGTTCGCGGTTGACCTGGGCGAGTGACTCTTCGCCGGACATCGCAAGAAAGGAATGCCCGAATGCCATCAGTATCCCGATCAGACCCAACAGGGCTCCCGCGTTGGCCACAATGCCGAGGCGTGGCTCAGTCTCCTTTTGCTCGGGCTCGGTGGCCGACGCCGTTTCGGGTGGCAGCTCACGCAATGCGCCGGGGGCGATGGCCGGCAACCAGCCGACTGCGTCGCGATTGAACGACAAATTGTGCGGTACCGGCGCCGGAGGCAATCTCTGTTTGTCCGGCTGGGTGATGATACTGTAGCCGGCCCACAGAATAAGCATGACAACCATCGCCGTTGTCACGTACATGATCCGCAGTGCATCCCCCGATGATTCATGCATCCCCATGGTGTTGCGCCACCAGAAATAAATTGTTACGAGAATGGCGATGCCTGCTGCCAGATAATTCGTCGTTGATGGCGATGGATTCCATGGATGGCCGAAGTAAGTCACGGTTTGCGCGACGAGCCCGACGACGTATTGCCCGGCTGAGACGCCGGAGATCGGGCCTGTCAAAATGTAGTCGAACATCAACGCCGAGACCGAGAGCTTCGCGAGCGTCCCACCCATCGATTCTTTGACTACGCGGTAAACTCCACCTCGCGTGAACATCACGCATGATTCGACATACACAGAGCGCACTGCATAAGAGAAGAGCATAACGCCCAGAACGAACCAGGGAGCCGCTCGCCCGACTGCTTGCTCCGCGATGCCGCCGACGTAATAGGCCGACGACCCAAGGTCATTGAGCACAATAGCCGCCGCGCGCCAGAACGAGATGAACGACAGCAGTACAGTTGTAGCTACAACGACCCTGACGCGAGTGGGATTCTTTACGCCGTTCTTAGACGTGACCGCATCTATTGGCATAAGCGTTTCAGTTTCTCCGCCGCGACTCGACGCTCTGCCGCTCATCGTCCACGCTTTGTTGCATTGTGTCCGGCGGAACCGATGGGATGCGCGGCCTAAACGCGAGCACTTTTCCTTTTGAAGCTAAGTCGAAGCTGCCGCATTCAGGACATCGGTAGGCGTACAGGTAGATCTCGGTCTGGTTGATCCTTACCAGCCCGGCCGGTAGCTCGACGCCGCGGCCTTGCCAGGCGCATTTGCGGCAGAGGAGGTTTTTGGTTTCTATATTGATTTCGCGACCGACCGATAACATAAGCGCCAGAGGCTTCTTTGTTTACTCGGCCGTAACCAGCGGAGCGATTGGCGGCTCACAGAAGTCTCAGTGTCATCGTACTGCCCTCAACATAAGAATGGCATAAAAGGTCTATAAAGGTTTCATAAAGACGAGGTGTGTACTACTCATCTTGAAGCGGAACAACCTGGACGGTCGCGCCGCGCACTTCACTCAGAAAGCGATTGATTACCGAGCCATGAAGCAGGATGTTCCATCGCGAGCGAGCCGATTGCCCGAACACCACATGAGTGATGCCCTCGCGCCGGGCGAATTCGATAAGGGCGTCGGCAACGCGCCGCTCCCTCAGCTTCACTACATTCGCCCCGAGTTCCTCGGCGAGCTTGATGTTCTCGATCAGAGCAGCGTGATCCGCCGGATTCATCCGGCCGGGTTCCTCGCGCGGCGTTTCGACGTAGACCGCGTACCAGTCCGACGCCAGCCGTCCCGCGATGCGCGAGCCCGTTCGCAGCAGCTTCTTTGCGCTGCCGCGTGACGCCATGCACACCATAACTTTTTCTGGAATCGCGGCCTGCTCGAGTCCTTCTCGTTCGCGATAGTCGTGGGCCTTTGCCGCTTGATCTTCGGCCACTTGGCGCAAAGCCAGCTCGCGAAGGGCTGACAGATTCCCTTTGCGGAAAAAGTTAGTCAGCGCCTGTTCGATCTTCTCGACGCTGTAAATCTTCCCCTGGCGGAGCCGCGTTCGCAGCGTGTCGACCGAGACATCCACGTTGACTACTTCGTCGGCGCGGCGCAGGAAATAATCGGGAATGGTTTCGCGCACTCGGACGCCGGTTATGCGGGCGATCGCGTCGTTTAGGGATTCAATGTGCTGAACGTTCACCGCACTGATTACTGAGATACCGGCGTCGAGGATCTCGAGCACATCCTCGTAGCGCTTGCGATGCTTCGAGCCAGGGACGTTCGAGTGCGCGAGCTCATCGACTAGAACTAAGGCGGGCCGGCGCGCGATGACCCCGTCCACGTCCATCTCTTCCAGCGTTACGCCCCGATAATCTATGCGGCGCAGCGGTATGCGCTCGAGGCCGCCTATCAGTGTCTCAGTTTCTGCGCGGCCGTGCGGCTCGATGAAACCGATTACGATGTCGACGCCCTGACGCTTGAGCAAGTGCGCCTCTTCGAGCATCTGATAGGTCTTGCCCACGCCTGGCGCGGCGCCCAGATAAATGCGCAGCCGGGCGCGGCCCGCTTGCTGTTGTTTGGCGAGCAGCGACTCGGCGCTCGGCCGCGCGCCGGCCAATCGATCCGTTGTTGCCTCGTGGGAGACCATATGAACTTACGCGGTATGTCTAATGCTTGCCGGGCCTCCTGTGGTCAGCGCAAAAGTAAAGGTCGCGCCGCTACCCGGACGGCTCTCGACGCTGACTTGTCCTCCTTGAGCCTCCACAAGCCGCCTCACCAGCGCAAGTCCCAAACCTGTGCCGTCCGCCCTGTCACCAACGCGATTGAACCGGCTGAAGATAGTCGGAAGGTACTGCTCGGGTATGCCCTCGCCGGTGTCCCGCACGCTGAAGTAAACGCGCCCGACCTGCTCGTTTGCTTCAATCGCGACGCTGCCGCCGCGATCGGTATGACGTATGGCGTTCGACAGCAGGTTATCGAGAATGCTGGCAATCGCCCGCCGGTCCCCAACCACCCAGGACAGGTCCGGCCAGATTTTGTTCTCCAGTTTGATCTGCCTGCTGTCGGCGGAGGCGCGAAACCGCTCGACTGCTTCACGCGCAAGATCGATGGGCCGCAACCTTTCCATCGAAAGCCGCCGCGCGCCCGAGTCGATCTCTGCGAGCTCGAGCAAATCGCTGATCAGCTCATCCAGCTTGTCCGCGTTCTCTCGGGCGCTTCTGAGCATTTCGTTCTGCTGTTCAGTCGCCTCGCCGACATACCCTTCGATGACCGCGTGAAGCGCGAGCCGCAGCGAATGAAGCGGCTCACGCAGCTTGCTCGACGCGACCGAGATGAACGCTGTTTTCAGCTTATCTACTTCGGTGATAGCGGTGATGTCTTCAAGCAAGGTGACCGCGCCAAGCAGCCGGCCTTCCGAGTCTCGCATCGGAGTCGCGCGCAGGCGGAAGTCGCGCTCCGCCCCGCCCAGCTTGATGGGAACGATCGCGGCTTCGCCGTCCACGGCAACCGGCCGCTGCATGGAAACGGCATCACGTACCGCGCGCAAGATCCGCTCGCCTCCTTCGAGGCTTTCCAGATCGGCGCCGTCGCCATCGCCGCTCAGGAAACTGCCGAACAGTTGCCGGGCCGCGCGATTGATTTTGATTACACGATTGTGCGAGTTGGTTACTATCACCGGCTCGCCAATGGAATCGATGACCGCGTCAGACTTCTTTTGCTCGATCAACAATCTGCCGAAGTCAGACTTGCGCAGGTCACGAAGGCGGACGAGCATCCGGTTGAATTCCGTGGCAAGCACGCCTATTTCATCCTTGGAAGAAACGCTTATGTGCTGATCGAAGTCGCCCTCGCCGATGCGCTTTGCCTTTTCGGCAAGCATAGAAATCGGATCGACGACATACCGGGTGAATCTCCAGGCGAAGAAGAGAGCCAGGGTAATCGCCAGCACAGCCGTGACGGCGGTGGATATCTCTCCTCGCCTGGAAACAGAAACGGCGCGGTCGTTTGCAGCGACCATCGCCCGCTGATTCAGGTGCAGCAAATCGTCGAGCCGGTTCTTGAGAGAAAGAAACTGCGGCTCCAGCCGCTCAAAATAAGTGTTGGATAGCTCGACGGTTTGTCTGGGTGGGGCTCGGCTGAGAAAGCTCTCGAGGTCCTTCTTGTATGCCTGATACTTGAGGCTTATGTCGGCGACGATTTCGGATTCGCCTGCCTCGGTAATATTGCCCTGAGCGATCTCGAACTGCTCGGCGAACCTCTGGCTATTTGTTTCGAACTGCTCGCGTGCTTTGTTGCCGTGGCTGGCGATGAAGAACATCGCGGCCGAGTCCTGTCGTTCGAGCGCCTCCTTCATGTTCTCCGCTGCCGTGATGCTCTTGTAGTTGTTGACCAGGATTACATCGACCGCTCGCCCCAGTTGCACAAGATGGTAGATGCTCCACGCGCTGACTGCGAGGATGATGATGATCAGCAGTCCGTAGCTGAATGCGAGTTTTCGTCTCAGGCTGTTCATATCAAGCTTGATAGCAATGGTACGCCGGAGGCGGCGAAAGCCTCTCCTGCGTACCATACCCACCTCGTGAGAGGTGGGTTCGTGATGTTGTAGCCTACAAAAGGAGCGCGCTCGACTATCTTGGGCACCATACCCACCTCGTGAGAGGTGGGTTCGTAATGTTGTAGCCTACAAAAGGCTGCGCTCTCGACCATCTTGGGCACCATACCCACCTCGTGAGAGGTGGGTATTCAAACCACGTAGGTGTTGCCTCATCACTTGAGTTCGCCCCTTCTATCGAGCGCCAGGTTCAACTCAAGCACGTTAACGCGTGGCTCCCCGAGAATGCCGAACTGTCGCCCCTCGGCATGCTCGCGCACGATCCGTCGGACCTCATCTTCACTCAAGCCGCGCTCGCGGGCAACGCGCGGAACTTGAAACGCAGCCGCCGCCGGGGTGATATGAGGATCGAGCCCCGATGCGGAAGCCGTTACCATGTCGATCGGTACAGGCGAGCCGGGATTCTCTTCTCGCAATGATTCCGCGGCAGTCTTGACGTTGTCCATCAGCTTCTGACTGGTCGGCCCAAGATTCGTTCCGGCAGAAGCGGTCGCGTCGTACCCGCTTCCCGCCGCAGAAGGCCGCGAATGAAAATAGCCCGGCCCGGTGAAGGGCTGGCCGATCAAGCTCGATCCAATGATCTTGCCGTCCTTTTCGATCAGGCTGCCGCCTGCCTTCGCGGGGAACATCACCTGCGCGAGTCCGGTGACAACCAGAGGGTAAATGATTCCGAGCAGCACCGTGAGCACAACGGTCATTGCAATCGCTGGGTAAATCTGTTTCAAGATATTCATCGACTCTCTCCTGGCCCACACTGTGTGCGGGCGAGACGCTTGCGCTCCCGGCTCAGGCGAGCCCTAACGCGTGAATGATCACATCTATGACTTTTATCCCGATGAACGGGATGATGATTCCACCGAACCCGTAGATCCACAGATTGCGCCGAAGCACCGCTGCCGCGCCCATCGGGCGATACTTTATACCGCGAAGCGCAAGCGGAATCAGAGCGACGATGATCAGCGCGTTGAAGATCACCGCCGATAGAATCGCCGATTGGGGCGTCTCGAGCCGCATGACGTTGAGCGCCGCGAGAGGACCGGACTTCGCGCCGGTCAGCGCATACAACGTCGAGAACATCGCCGGGATGATGGCGAAGTACTTGGCGACGTCGTTGGCAATCGAGAATGTAGTCAACGCGCCGCGGGTCATCAGCAACTGCTTGCCGATCTCGACGATTTCGATCAGCTTGGTCGGGTTCGAATCAAGATCAACCATGTTGCCGGCTTCCTTGGCCGCCATCGTTCCTGTGTTCATCGCGACGCCGACGTCGGCTTGAGCCAGAGCTGGAGCGTCGTTGGTGCCGTCACCGGTCATCGCCACGAGCTTGCCCTCGCCCTGCTCGCGTTTTATCAAAGCCATCTTGTCTTCGGGCTTGGCTTCGGCGAGAAAGTCATCAACGCCGGCTTCGCGCGCGATGGCTGCGGCGGTCAGCGGGTTGTCGCCGGTTATCATGACGGTCTTGATGCCCATCCTTCTGAGCTGATCGAAGCGCTCTTTCATCCCGCCTTTGACTATGTCCTTCAGGTGGATGATGCCCAGCGCCCGGCTGTGATCGGCGACTGCCAGCGGCGTGCCTCCCGACCTCGCAATACGCTCGACTGTCTCCTTCATTTCAGGCGGGACTACGCCGCCTTCGGTGTTGATGAACTGAGTAATCGCGTCGACTGCACCTTTGCGAATCACGCGGCCATCGATGTCAACTCCTGACATGCGAGTCTGCGCGGAGAACGGAATAAAATGGGCTTCGCGCTCGGAGAGCTCGCGCCCTCTCAAGCTGTATTTCGACTTCGCGAGCACGACTATCGACCGGCCCTCGGGTGTTTCATCCGACAGGCTCGAAAGCTGAGCCGCATCGGCAAGCTCTGTTTCGGAAACTCCATTCATCGAGATGAACTCGACCGCTTGCCGATTGCCCAGCGTGATCGTTCCGGTCTTGTCGAGCAGCAGCGTGTTGACATCGCCTGCTGCTTCGACCGCGCGGCCGGACATCGCCAGCACGTTGTGTTGAATCAACCGGTCCATTCCCGCGATGCCGATCGCGGAGAGCAGGCCGCCGATCGTGGTGGGGATCAAACAGACAAGCAACGCGACAAGCACCGTGATGGTCGGAGGTGATGACGGAGCGAATCCGGCCCCGGGATCCGAAGCGTTCACGCTGTAGATCGCATAGGGCAAAAGCGTGACGACAGCCAGCAAGAAAATAATCGTCAGTCCCGCGAGCAGGATGTTCAGCGCGATCTCATTCGGAGTCTTCTGACGTTCCGCGCCTTCCACCAGCACAATCATTCGATCGAGAAATGTCTCTCCAGGGTTCGAAGTGATTCGCACCTTGATCCAGTCGGAGATTACTTTCGTGCCGCCAGTGACCGCGGAGCGGTCGCCGCCGGACTCACGAATTACTGGCGCGCTCTCACCGGTGATTGCTGATTCGTCTACGGAAGCAACGCCGTCAATGATCTCGCCGTCTCCGGGGATGAACTCGCCGGCGTGAACGAGCACAACGTCGTCTTTGCGAAGTTGTGGCGCGGGAACTTGCTCGGTCTTCACCCCCTCGACGCCGGCGCTAACCTCCCCGATGACGCGATTGGCGATTGCCTCCGTCTTAGCCTTGCGAAGCGTCTCGGCCTGAGCTTTGCCTCGGCCTTCAGCCATCGCTTCAGCGAAGTTCGCAAACAACACCGTGAACCACAGCCACAGCGTCACCTGCACGGTGAAAAGCAAGTTGCCTGTATGGCCCTGGGCGATGTCGCGAACGATAAGCAGCGTTGTGAGGATGCTGCCGATCTCGACCACAAACATCACCGGGTTCTTCGCGACCTGTCGCGGGTCCAGCTTTTTGAATGAATCTTTGATAGCCCGCCTGACGATCGGCGGATCAAACAGCGGACTCTTTTGTGCTCTCTCTGACATAACACCTCTATCAATTTTGGATTTTAGATTTTGGATTTTGGATTGGAGATCGGGTCGAGCGAGGCTCAATCCAAAATCTAAAATCCAAAATCAGAACGTTGTTCCTGTGTTCATCAAGTAATGCTCAACGATCGGCCCAAGCGACAGCACCGGGAAGAACGTCAGCGCTCCGACGATCATGATGACTCCAATCAGCAACACCACGAACAGCGGCGTGTACACCGGGAATGTGCCTGCTGAAGGAGGCACCGCCTTCTTGCTTGCCAGGTTGCCCGCAATCGCCATCATCGGGATGATCATCAAGAAGCGCCCGATCAGCATCGCCAGCCCCAGTGTTGTGTTGTACCAATAGTTGTTGACCGTGATGCCGCCGAACGCCGAACCGTTGTTGCCCGTGCTCGACACGTATGCGTAAACGATCTCAGACAGACCATGCGGCCCGCCGTTGTTGATCTTGGAGGCGCCGTATGGAGCAACGCTCGACCACGCTGAAAAGCAGAGGATCGATAGAGCGAAGACCAGCACATAGAGCATCGCCATCTTCACGTCCTTCGATTCGATCTTCTTGCCGAGGTACTCAGGCGTGCGCCCAACCATCAGCCCCGCGATGAACACGGTCAGCACAACCATCACCAGCATGCCGTAGAGCCCCGATCCGACGCCGCCGAAAATGATCTCACCAAGCATGATGTTCAGCAGCGGTATCATACCTCCCAGCGGTGTGTATGAATCGTGCCACGAGTTAATCGCGCCGCACGAAGCATCGGTGGTGATGGTGGCGAACAATGCCGAGTTCGCGATGCCGAAGCGAACCTCTTTGCCTTCCATATTGCCGCCCGTTTGCTCGGCTCCGCTGGTTTGTACGGCTGCCTGCGTCACGCCGTATTGATTGAAGTTCGGATTGCCTCGCGCTTCAAAGTAGTACGCGACGAGAAACCCTCCCAGGAATACGATCGTCATCGCCGCAAAAACCGCCCAGCCATGCTTTTGATTGCCGGTCATTCGCCCGAGCGTGTAAGTCAAGCCGGACCCGATCGCGAAGATCGCGAGCATCTCTAGAAAGTTTGTCAGTGGGGTTGGGCTCTCAAATGGATGCGCCGAATTCGCGTTAAAGAAACCGCCGCCGTTGGTGCCCAGTTCCTTGATGATCTCCTGAGAAGCAACCGGTCCCTGAGCGATCGTCTGGTCTGTCTGCGTCTCGGTCTTTTCTTCTCCTGTGTCGGCGTCGGTCTTTGTGAGCTGCTGCGGTTCGACCAGCGCGGCTTGTGTGTAAGGCTTGAAGTTCTGCACGACCCCTTGCGAGACCAGCGCCAGCGCTCCGACTATGCAGATGGGCAGGAGCACGTACAACGAGCATCGAGTAAGGTCTACCCAGAAGTTGCCGATCGTCTTTGCCTCGCGGCGCGCGATTCCGCGAATGAACGCGATTGCCAGAGCTATGCCGGTGGCCGCGGACACGAAGTTGTGAAACGCCAGCCCGGCCATCTGCACCAGGTAGCTCATCGTCGATTCGCCGGAGTAGGCTTGCCAGTTTGTGTTGGTTGTGAAGCTCACGGCGGTGTTGAAGGCGAGGTCGGGTTTGACTCCCGCGAACTCCTGCGGGTTCAGCGGCAGATAGTATTGGGCCCGCTGAAGCAGGTAAAGAACCAGCAGCGAGACTACGCTGAACATCAACATCGCAGCCGTGTAAGTAGTCCAGTGTTGCTCGCTTGAAGCATCGACTCGGCACAAGCGATAGATCAGGCGCTCGACCGGGCCAAGCACGCGGCTCATGAAGGTCTTCTCGCCGGAGAAGACTCTAGTCATGTAGACTCCGAGCGGTTTCGTAAGAGCGAGCAGCACCAGAAAGTAAACCGTGAGTTGTAAGAATCCGTTGAGTGTCATTTTGTTTACCCACCTGGGAGCGGGGGGCGCCCCGCCCGCCGCGTAGCGGACCAACACCAACAGGCAGGGGGTCCGGCGGCCCCCCGGCGGGCCTGTTCACCGCGGCTTCCGCTTCGACGCGGGCATCCCTGCCTGCCTCTTCTCGCACAACGTCAAGCAGGCAGGGATGCCTGCGCTCCCAGGGCGTCGTTAGAACTTCTCCGGCCGGATCAACGCGTACATCAAGTACGCAAGCAATGCCAGAGCTATGAATCCGCTAACGATATATTCCAGGTTCATCGACTTCTCCCTGACAGGTTTCTGAATATCCCCGGCAATACCAGGGCGGCATACAACGCAAGCAGGATCAAAGCCGCGATCCCAAGCCTGCTAAACTCTTCTGAGTTCATGATTCCTCCTTACTACACGCGTTCGCAAAAGCGCACATACCAGAACGCAACGCCAAAGAAAACGATAACCAACGCAATGAACAGCAGGTCTAACATCCCGATCCCTCCTTTACCACGAGCCTTCCTTCCGGCCGAACCACCAGATCATTCCCAACGTCGCCGTATTCTGATGCGGCTTGAGAATCCCCGGTGTATCGCTCAGGAAAAATGGCTGGTTTGAAAAATCGCGCCGCCACTCTGCGCGCAGCAAGAAGCCGTCCGCAAGCTTGAATTCGCTGGTGAGCGTCGTTTCCTTCAGCGCTTGCGTCACGCCGCTAAAGAGGCCCCCGCGGTCCGATAGATACTCGGCGCGACCGGCGAGCGCGAACTTTGGGGTGAACTGATATCGCGCATAAGCCACTCCGCCGCTTATGTGCACAGGTGCAGACACGTCTTGCACACGATTGACGACGTAGTCGCCTTCGGCAGCCAGGATCAGCTTGTCGGTCACGTTCCAGGTCGCGTACGTGTCGAAGATGTGCACCCTCCCGTTCGGGACGGGACGAATCACATTCGTTGAGAGGCCCGGCTGTGCCGGCAAGCTAGGAATACCAGGATTCAGTTCAGGCACGAGATCGCGCTGCTCCTGACCGACGTAGTAATTCACCTGCCACGTCACTTGTTTGATAGGTGTCAGTATAAGCGCGAAGTGCTGCGACTTGAATCCATTGAAGTCCTCCGATTGCTGAATGCCGTTCATCAGATGGTACATAACCGTGACCTTGTCATTGACCGCGTACTTCGCGCGTAGACCAAAGTGATAAAACGGCAGAAAGTTGAAATAGTAGGAGCGGGAATAGTTGTAATCATCTTTGGTGTAGTTCGTCTCGTAGCCGAGGCTGCTTGCGAACTTGCCGAAGTCGAGCGTGAGGCCCTTGCCGATGGGCGCTACATACGTGCCGAAGGCTTGCCACACTGGGCGATATGCCTGGGGCCGGGGCTCGTTTGCCGCGTTGCCCTGCACCGTTTCAGTAGCGTGGCCGTACATCAAATCGAGCCGCACACCGAAGCGCCGGCCCGCTTCTTCAACATTGGGCGCGCGCTCGATGACCACCGACGCTTGATTCAGGCTGAAGCTGTTGCTCATAACGTCGTATGCGCGAAGCAGGTTGATTCGGCCGATGGGCTTGTTGAAGTTGTAGCCGTAGTATCCATCAAGCGAGACGTTGAAGGTCGTGTCGCGTAGGAAGTCGAGCACCCCTCGATCTTCTTTGCTGATCTGCTGGATCTCCGAAGTCGTCTTCTCCGGCTGGGTCTCTGCGACTCCCTCGACAGGCTGGCCAGGGGCCGCGGCCGTTGAAGCCGGTTCCAAAGGCTCGCGAACGGTTTTAGATTCGCCTCGAGATTCAAGCTCGGCCAAACGACGCTCCAACTTCTCAATTCGGTCAACCAGCATGCGTTCACGTTCGGTCGATTCAGAAGGTGCGCCCGCCGCCGACGGTACGGCGGTGTTGGATACAACTCTAGCGTCGGCTGGTTTCGGCCGAATCTCGTTAGCTTGTTGAGCCGGCGTGCCGGCTGAAAGAAACGTAGCGCTTATGATTCCAGCTATGATGCACTTGGTGCGTGTGGCTTTCATTGAAGCAGGTTCTCCTTCTTTCCGAGTTTGAGCTTGTGAAGAGTCTTGTTTCCGTCATTCGCCTGACATTGAATGACTGAGACTTCGTCCTCGTCAGCAATGCCGCGTCCTCAACAGCTTTCTTGATTTCCGACCAAGTCATAGTGTTTCACCTCCTGTGAAACGGATCATCGGCTCTAAACGACTCTCACGAACGTAGCCAAGGGCCCCTTGTTTCGTGGTGGTCGGGGAGGCCAGCCTTCGACGGACCATCTCGCTCGTCGAGTTCCGGATTCCATAACAGCCACGCGTCATCCTTGCCAGAAGTCGTGCGCGGATCATGATCTGGCCGCTGATCCTGTTCGGGTTGTTTGGCCCGCTTTATCCGAGCGTCGTAACGCTTACCGTGGCGGCCAAACTTACCCATTAAGTGATACAGCGCGATCAAGCAAAGGGTCAGAACAAATACTCCGGCTATGCCGATCAGCTCATTCTCTTTCATTGATGCTCCCTCACATTTGTCGCTTCAGAACGAGCGATTGGGCCGTTCCGAACTCGGCATGATCAAGCTAGCACCGCGCGCGTAAGTTTAGGGTTAAAGGTTTATAAAAAGTTCGTAAGCCTGGGAGCGCACGCGTCCCGCGTGCTGGCAAGGTGGGCGGGGGGCGTTGAATTACCCCGCGAAATGCATCTCGCTTCGACTCTCTTCTTCCAACGCTTTGCGAATGGCGGGTTGGGTAGCCATCGCGACCTCATCAATCGTGACGATGCCGATCAAGACCCCTGTCGTATCCGTCACCGGAAGCGCGGTGCGGTCCTCGCGGCGAAAGCCGGCGACTGCCGTTTCTTGATCGTCCGTAGCTTTGAGCGCAACGAATTGACGGTCCATTACATCGAGCACCGATTCGTAAAGCGGAGCCAGCAGGAACACCCTGATCCGAAGATCTATCAAGACGCCGTGCTCATCGACCACGTAAATGTTGCTCAGAGTTTCACTGTCCGCTCCATGCTCGCGTATGTAGTCGAGCACGTAACGATGGTCCACTCTGGCCTGACAGCGACGTAATCAGGTGTCATCAAGCGTCCTGCAATTCTGCGTCGATCATTGCTACCTCTTCAATGCGAGAGACTCGCTTGATTCCGACAATCAGACTCCAGGGTCGAAGCGGTAGCCAATCCAGGGCTCCGTGAGTATGTAGCGAGGCGAAGCGGGATCGGGCTCGATCTTCTTCCTGAGCTGGCCGATGAACACGCGCAGGTACTCGGTCTGTTCGCCGTAGTTTGCTCCCCAGATTGCCGTGAGCAGTTTTCGATGAGTCAAAACTTTTCCCGGTTGCCGCATGAGGTGGGCGAGCAGATCGAACTCCTTCGGCGTTAGATGGATTTCTTTGCCCAGCACGATCACTTTTCGAGTTTCTACATCCAGACGGAAATCACCTGCTTCCAAAACGGTCGAGTCCGTATCTTCAGTTGATGGGGAGGGAGCGCGGCGCAGTGTTGCGCGCACGCGAGCCAGAAGCTCCTCCATGCTGAAAGGCTTCGTTATGAAATCGTCGGCGCCGGCGTCCAGCGCTTCGACCTTTGTTTTCTCCTCGCCCTTCACCGAAAGCACGATGACCGGAACTTGCGACACCAGACGAAGCCGCCTGCACAGCTCGAGGCCGTCCATGTTGGGCATGGCCAGATCCGTGACCACCAGATCCGGATGCCAGTCGTTGAACGTATCAAGCGCGCTCTCGCCGTCGGCCGCAACTCGCACTTCATAACCGCGCGTAGTCAGTCCGGTGCGCAACACCCGCGTGATCTGCGGCTCGTCATCTGCGATCAGAATGCGTTGCTTCTGTGGCATGGTTATTCTTGTGCCCTTGCGTAGGACGGTTCGTCAAGCATTTCTCCTTCCGTCTCGGCTTTGTCTTCTTCATCGCCAATCGGAAGCGTGAACACGACTCGCGTCCCAAGCCCGCCAGCGCCGCTCTCGATCCATATTCGCCCACTATGCGCTTCGACTATGCCGCGCGCGATCGCGAGCCCCATCCCCGTTCCCGAGGGCTGACTCCTGTTTGAATCGCCGTCCCGGGTCGCCCGAAAGAACTTATCGAAGACGCGCTCGCGCAGCTCAACTGGGATGCCTGGTCCGCAATCTTCCACGCTCGCTCTTATCATGTCGTCTTTGGCTCGAGATGCGGCGATGTGAATGAGCGTTCCGGCCGGCGAGTACTTCGCGGCATTGTCGACGAGCGTGTATATGACCTCACTCACCGCACGCGCGTCGACGAGCACAATGGGCAAGTCCTTTTCGATCTCGACTTCGACTCGATGCTGGTCCGTCAGGTTTTTTGCGCGCGCAAGAGCCATCTCCAGCATCTCCTCGATGGTTCCCCACCGGCGTCTCAACCGAAACTCCCCAGCCTCTATCCGCGCCATCTCGACAAGTCCTTCGATAAAGCGGTTGAGCCGGTCGCATTCCTCGTTTATCACCTCGAGCATCTCTCGCCGCCCTTCTTCACTCAGAACGGCTGGTGACGCATCGGATGCTTTTGCCTTCAACACGTCGAGCAGAGTGGTGACCGAAGCCTTGATCGAAGTAAGCGGGGTGCGCAGATCGTGACTCACCGCGTCTAGCAACGCGGATTTCAACCGTTCGCTTTGCCGCAATGCTTCTGCATGGCTGGCGCGCTCGAAAGCTGATCGTAGCTCGTCGTACAATCGCTCGATCTCGCGGCGCCCAGTCTCGGCCTCTTCAGCACGGCGCTTCACACGAGCCGAGAGTTGACCGGCTGTGACTGCGGTGATCAGAAAAGCGATGAGCGCAATCCAATTGTCCGGGTCGGCGATTGTCAGTGTGTGGAGCGGGCGGAGAAAAAAGAAGTTGAAACAAAGCACACCAAGCACGGAAGCGACGATGGCGGGACGCGCTCCCCATCGCGCGGCCACAAACAGAACTACCAGCAACATCGCCAGCGCTACGGTTGTTGAGTTTATGCTCTCGCCCAACAGCCTGAGGGCAACCGTCACCGCGGCGATGCCCCCGACGGCGAAGATGTACCCCGCCTGTGTTGCCTTGAGCGCCCTAATCGGCATGACTTTATTCTACGACAAGAGTCGTTACAGGGAGCAGACGTATTTAGCGCTCGATCTACGGTGAAGTTTCCCATCGCCGACGTTGCAACCCAGCGAAATTTCGACATGGCAACCTACACGCAAAGGTCCCGCGCGCTTGCGTGCCAGGAGCGCACCCGGCAGAATATAGCTCGTGGCGCATGACGTTCGAGAACTTTCAACTCATAAGGTATGTCGTCCATTGAACCTCAATTCGCGATCTGTCTGCGGGAGGACCCGCAGGGCGAAGATCTGATCCTGCACAAAATCTACCGTGTGCTGCCCGACTCGGAGGCTCCGACAGGCTATCTGCGCATCGTGGATGAATCCGGCGAAGATTACCTGTACTCGGCGCGCGCCTTCGCTTTGATCTCGTTGCCACCTGAAGTGGCAGAGAAGCTGATCGAGCAGCCACTAGCTCAGTAGTGCTCCTCATCGCTCAACATCGGGGAAGTTCGCGATCCTGTCGTGGATCCGCCGGTCGTGTGCGGGGACGATGATCATCTGTGGATACCTTTTCATCAACTCGTGCACCTTGACGATCGCACGTCTCACTCCTTCATCGTCACGGTCGACAAGCTTGCGCGACAACCACGGCCGTTCAGCGGGAAGCTGCACGCCCTCGATGGCCCAGGTCAGATCGCCAATGAAGAACAGCCGCTTCCCCGAGCGGAGATTGACGAACATTCCAATCGACCCCGGAGTGTGACCAGGAAGTGGCACAAGCACTATGCTTCCATCGCCGAACAGATCGAAGCTGCGGTCGAAATTCTCGTAAGGCGGGCCTGACATCTCGAACGTGTGAAGCTTGAGCTTGTCGCCCATCTGTTTGACCAGTTCGCGCGGCGGGAGCGTGGCGATGTAGTCGGCTTCTTCCCTGGCAAACCACGCTTCGGCTTGCGGAAAGTCTTCCAGCCCGCTGATGTGGTCCCAGTGCGAGTGCGAGATGATGACCATCTTGATGCCTGCCGGATCGACGCCGTGGTCTCTTAACTGAGCGGCCGCGCTGGTCTCCTTGTCGTAGGTGGTGAGCGCTTGCATCAATGACGGGATCGTCTTGATGTGTTCATCAACGTTAGCTCCAAATCCGGTGTCGAAGAGAAAGGTTGCTTTTGGATGGCGCACGAGCACCGCTGCCATTCCGCTATCGTAGTTCACGGACCAGCTTCCGCCGCTATAGACGAAGGCTTGCTTGCTCATCATCTTCCCGCACTTGATCAATGATAGCGTGAGCTCCGGAAGGGCGGCGGTGTTCTGGGGAGAGTGGAAAGAAGTCGAGCCGCTCTCGTACGCGTTAACGTCAATCGTGCGCGGGATGAACGTGTAGCCGAGCAACGCGATCAGAGCGAGCACCAGCAAAACCGCCGAGACCACTGCTCTCTTGATCAGTCTTTTTCGCATGGTTTACCTTCGATTGAGAGTCGTTTGGAGTTTTACATCAATGGCGATGGGCGAGCAACAGCGATCGCGATGGAATCGGTATGCGTCTATCGAGAGGAAGCCGCTACGCGGCCACGGCGCCGCGTCGATGAATGGCTATGAAATGGTGACTCGTACGGGATTTGAACCCGTGTTACCGCCGTGAAAGGGCGGTGTCCTAGGCCCCTAGACGAACGAGTCGAAAGGGCAAGTGAGCCGTGCAGGACTCGAACCTGCGACCTGCTGGTTAATAGCTCACAGCGGGTGAAGGCTCCCGAACATGAACGAAGAAGGATACACAGATTCTCAACGGGTTCGCAAGAAAGGCGCCTCTCCGTCAGGACTTTTGGCTCCGCGGTCCTCAACCCCAGTTCTTCTTCCTCAACTCTTTTTTCGTGGTCCAGCTCCCGTTAGTTTTTTCCAGGAGTAGAAAGTGTATGTCACCGCAGCTCGGGCCGCATCGACTCCCCACGTACATCAGAGCCTGTGTGCGCTCTGTATTGAAGCCGATTCTGGAAAGCATTACGAAGCCCCTTGAATCAGGATATCTCCTGTAGTAACCGATCCATTCCAACTCCCCCCAGTGGCCGTGGAAGATCGCCTTCAGATCGAGGTCTGTTATGAGGTTGAACTTCACCGGCAGCTTAAACGACGCCTTGTTCAGCAGCCACTGCCGGCTGTTTTTGGCTTCGTAGTCCTCGGCGGCCGATTGATCCAGGGACACGCCTTTCGGTTTGTCTTTCCACGGCTCGTCATCGCTTGCGAAGTCGTAGCGGAAGGTGCGCTCCTCAACGATCAATTGTTTGGTATCGGACTGGAGGTAATTCTGCTTGATAACGGCCGAATATATCTCGTACTCATCGTCCGAAACTCCGTCGTCTGAGCTGGATTGGCCTGGTGGTGATGAACCCGAAATGGAACCCAGTTCGATTGAGATCAGAACAAGCGCAACAAACCAGCCTCGAGCCAGAGTCATACAAATACCCCCGATACCAATACCACTACCCAACCCTAAGACTAAGCACTTCCCAACCAAGCCAACAACTACCGCCCGGCTATCACAGTGATACTATAGTGAAAAGAGAGGTCTCCTCAACGCATGATCGACAGGTCGTGTCCGACTCACGACGATTAGCGCTCAACGGCTGATCGCGACTGTCCGGGCTCCACAGTTCGAGTCTAGTGGAATCATTGACGCATACGAGCGGATTACTCAGCTTGAAGCACGGCGATGAGAGTAGACGCACAAGAGGCCCACGAACACACCCACGCTCAGAATCGGTTTGCGGTGCTGCCGATGCCGCTCCGGTTGGGCAACCGACCCTCGGCTCACGGCTGTGGTATCGCTGGAGCTTCTTGACGCGGTTGCAGTTCGGCGTATAATTGGCTCCGCCAAAAGCGATCAATGATGTCGGGAGGGGAAGATCCATGAACTTCAACCGCAAGCATTTGAGTCTCTGGGCAAGCGTTGCCTTCGCCTTGTTCTTTTACGGAGCCTCCCCTGCTTTGGCTCAGATATCACTGGGTACGGCGCAGAGTTTCGGGGTCCTGGCTGGTTCGACTGTGACCAATACGGGATCGACCACCGTCACCGGAAACCTTGGCGTCAGCCCAGGTACTGCGGTTACGGGTTTTCCTCCGGGGACCGTGACCGGAGGAACGATACACCTGAACGATGCCGCCGCGGCTCAGGCTCAGAGTGATGTCACCACTGCGTACAATGCTATAGCGGGCACGGCGTGTAATGTCGACTTGACCGGTCAGAATCTCGGCGGCCTCACGCTGACGCCCGGGGTCTACTGTTTTTCGTCGTCGGCCCAGTTGACGGGAACCCTCACTCTCAATGCCCTGGGCAATCCCAATGCGCTGTTCATCTTCAAGATCGGGAGCTCGCTCACGACCGCGAGCAGCTCGTCTGTTCAGGTGATCAATGGCGGTAATAATTGCAACGTGTATTGGCAGGTCGGCAGTTCCGCGACGCTCGGCACAAGCACCAGTTTTGTAGGGAACATTCTAGCACTCACTAGCATCACGCTGACTACCGGCGCAAACGTGTCCGGTAGAGTCTTGGCGCGAAACGGCGCCGTGACGATGGATACCAACAACGTCACCGTGTGCGGGCCTGCCAGCGCCTGTCCGATCATCACGGTGAACCCGGCAACGCTGCCGAACGGTGTCGTAGGGACCCCTTACAGCCAGACGGTCTCGGCCGTCGGCGGAACCGCGCCATTCACCTTCACGGTTTCGAGCGGGGCACTGCCGAGCGGCCTGACGCTCAACGCAACCACCGGTGTCATCTCGGGGACGCCGACCGCGGCGGGCACTTTCAACTTCACAATCACCGCCACCGACGCGAACAGCTGTCCCGGCAGCCGGCCGTACTCCATCATGATGGCGGGCGCGCCCGGCTGCCCGGTCATCACGGTCAACCCGGCAACGCTGCCCCCCGGTGTCATCGGGACGCCCTACAGCCAGACGGTCTCGGCCACCGGTGGAACCGCGCCATTCACCTTCGCGGTTTCAAGCGGGGCACTGCCGAACGGCCTGACGCTTAACGCGACGACCGGCATCATCTCGGGGACGCCGACCACGGCCGGCCAATTCAGCTTCACGATCTCAGCCACGGACGCCAACGGCTGCCCCGGCAGCCGGCCGTACTCCATCGTGATCCCGGTCGTGCCCATCTGCCCTTTCATCACTGTCAACCCGGCAACGCTGCCCGCCGGGGTCATCGGGACGCCCTACAGCCAGACGATCTCGGCCATCGGCGGAACCCCGCCGTTCACCTTCACGGTCTCGAGCGGGTTCCTGCCGCCCGTCCTGACGCTTAACGCGACGACCGGCGTCATCTCGGGGACGCCGACCACGGCTGGCCAATTCAGCTTCACGATCACAGCCACCGACGCGAACGGTTGTCCCGGCAGCCGGGCGTATACAATCGGGATTCCCAGCGGGCCCAACTGCCCCGTCATCAGTGTCAGCCCGGCCACGCTGCCCCCCGGTGTCGTCGGGACCTTCTACAGTCAGACGGTTGCGGCCAGCGGCGGAACCGCCCCATTCACCTTCACGGTCTCGAGCGGGGGGCTGCCCCCTGGCCTGACACTCAACCCGGCAACCGGCGTCATCTCGGGGACGCCGACCGCGGCCGGCACCTTCAACTTCACAATCACAGCGACCGACAGTAGCCTCTGTACCGGCAGCCTGGTGTTCTCCATCCAGATCACCGGTGTGCCGCCTCCTCCGCCGCCGCCTCCTCCTCCAGGTGGCGCCGTTCCGACGCTATCGGAGTGGGGCGCGATATTGATGGCGCTGCTCATAATTGCTGCTTGCACCTTCTTCCTGGCCGGGCACAGCAAAGCAGCCATGTCGCTCGCGGGAGCCGTTCCTTCTACTGCGTTCACGGGAGCGGAAAAGCCCCTGGACTGGAAGCTGCTGGCGCGCACTGCGATGTACGTCGAAGCAGCGATAGCGCTGGCGCTGATTGCGCTTTCGGCAAACCCGGTTGATATTCTCGGCGCTCTCACTTCAGGTCTCGTTGCTGCGTTCATCCTGCACTTGCTGATTGGCGGAGCGCGGCGGCGTTGAGCAGTGTGCGTACAAAGGGCAACTCGAAGCTTGAGTAAGCGTTGCCAACCTCGCAAGGTGGGCGGTGAGTATGTTGCCGAGTGGGCGAGTGACTGACTTCTTGATGGCAAATCGCAAGCCGCTGCGGTTTTTGGCGCTGTTCGTATTGATCTTCGGGACTTGTTACTTGTTGTTTGGCGTTATTCCCAGAGTTCGGTTTGGAGTCATCAATCCCTACACTGAGTTTCTGGCGAAAGCGACCGCAGCCGTCATCAACCTGTTCGGTGCAGGCGCCGTCGCGAACGGCGCTCTGGTTTACTCTCCTCGCTACTCGATGGACATTGCGATGGGATGCGACGGCGTCGAAGCGTCGTGCCTGTACCTGGCAGGAGTGGTGGCCTTCCCTACCTCGTGGCGAGCCAGGCTGATAGGATTGGCGTTCGGAGTCCCGCTGATCCAGGCTATCAACCTGACTCGCCTCGTGGGGCTTTACTATGTTGGTATGTACTTTCCGTCAGTAGCCGATCAAATCCATGACTACGTCGCCCAGAGCATCGTCATTCTTCTCTCAACGGCAATCCTCATCTTCTGGCTCGAGCGATTTGGCGTTCGGCATCAGCGGGCATAAATGGCTGAGGCTGTTTGCGCTCGCGCTTGCTCTCTACATCGTGATTCTCCCGCTCTGGTGGTATTCCCTCGGCGCTATCTCGGCGGTAACAGGCACATGCGCGAGCTGGATCTATACGTTCTTTGATGCTCGAGTTGCGATCAAGCCAAGAGCCAGAGTAGTTCAACTCGTGGTTAACGGCAGGTTGCAGACGAGTGGCTTACGAATCGACATGGTGACCTACGGTTTGCCGATGCTGATGGCGCTTGTGATCGTGACTCGGTCGCACTCGCTGGTTGCGAAGCTGCGGGCGCTTGCGATTGGGTGCGGGGTCATGTTCGTGCTGACCGTCTGCGCGTTGATGGCGTGGGCAAAGATGACAAGCTTGCAGCTCGAGCAGCAAGCCGCGCCAGGGAGCAACGAGTCGAGCTTCTTCTTTCTTGCTTTTCACGGCTATACATTCTCGCAACCCGCGTTAGCCGTACTGATCTGGCTGACGCTGATCATGCTTGGCTTGTTCAAGGGAAGATCGAAGCACGAAAGGGGTGTTGCGACAATCGCGCGCAACGCTTCGTGTCCCTGCGGAAGCGGGCGAAAGTACAAACGTTGTTGTGGTGCATAGGAACGGCGCGGCCCGACCGTGAAGCTGAACGCGTTGAACAGCGGCTCCCGGATGGTGCGGACGGCGAGTGTAAGCATGCCAGCAAGAAGCACCTCAAGTTTGTACCTGTAGCGATTGACTCCCGCGCCGATGATCACTGAGCACTTGCCTTCGCTCTTCGCCGCGGTCGAAGCCCACTCGCGCGAACTTGATCACGGTCTCTTTCGAAACGCCTGTCCACTGCTCTTGCCAGGCAGGGGGGTATGAGAGGCGCGTGTCGTTGTAGTCTTCGGGATAGTCGCCGGCGAGTCCGCGGCTCACGCCGAACTGGGCCATCAATACCAAGAGGCTTGGGTTGACTCGCGAAAAAGGAGTCGGCTAACATCCAGGTGCTCTGACGTAGGGTGGGCCGTTAGCTCAGGTGGTAGAGCAGCTGGCTTTTAACCAGCGGGTCGCAGGTTCGAGTCCTGCACGGCTCACTTCAAAACGCAGCACGCAAGGCTACCGGAATGGTAGCCTTTTCTCTTGTCTTTCAGCTTCATCTACAGAATCCCTGTGGCTGACTATACGAGTTGCCGCCGAGGGTCACGACGTGCAGGGAGCCCCGCTCTCTAAAAGACTTTAGTTAGCCTCTCCAACGCCACAGCCCGAGGAAAAAGAATGTTGTTCTCCAAGTGAATGTGCTGGTGCAAGTCCTGCTCGAGCGCGTCGAGCGCTTTGTATAGCGTCTCGTAGCTGATGCAACCGTCCTCCGGCACTGAGAATCCGCCGCTGATCTGACGAATCTGCTTGAGGATCTCGGCGGCTGTCTCGTGTTCCATCATCAGCATGCGAATTGGATTCTGCACCGTTCCGAAGAAAGGAACCGGCGCGGGCTTGCCCTCGCTCGCCGCCGTTTCCATCTGCTCGATGTACGGGAACAGAACCATCTCTTCCTTTTGCATATGCGGAATCAGGTCGCGATTCAGGTCCTGGAACAAACTCTGAATGCGGAACAGCTCGGCGTGGTTCTGTCCGTGGACCGAGCACACCTTCGACAGAAGCGCATCGAGCCGCGCCAACTCGTCTCTGGTGAAAGCGTGATGCTTGCCCACGATGTACGACGCAAGCTTCGATAACGGCTGCGTCTGCCACTGGGTAGCATCCGCTACGAGAGCAGTGGACTCCCCGGCTCGCTCCAGCGAGCGCACGACTTCATCCGTCGATACGCCAGCGGCTGCGCAGGCCTCCTGAAAGGGCTTCCCGCCACCGCAGCAATAGTCTATGCCTGCCTTTTCGAACACCCGCGTCGCGCCCGGGATCTCGAGTGTCAGTTCTCTGACGGTCTTCGTAGTGTTGATCTGCATCTTGCATCCTCAAGGTTCTGTATCGAGTCACGTTTGAATGAAATGAACACGCCGGGATAAGGGCTGACTTAAGTCACCGGCAAACCAATCAGGCCTACCTCAACAACTCCGGGTTTCGAGGCTGAGCCGCCGAGCCGATCAGACTGAAGATCGCGCGCTCGACGCGGAAGACGATTTCCGGCGATGCCTGCTGCTCGTAGATCGGAAACAGCTCGCGCTCCTCTTTGCGAATGTGCGCCTCGAGAGTATCGGCGAATTCCTTTAGCGTAGACGCGAGCGAGCTAAGTTCAATCTGGCGCAACTCATCAATGAGCCGCCTCATCTTCCCGTGTTCCACAAGCAGCTCGTCGATGATCTGCTGAGCGCCCGAAAGCTCGCGCATCGCTGGAAATAAGACCTCCTCTTCGGCTTGAAAGTGGGCTGCCAGTTCGCCCTCGAAGAAGCGGACCGCAACGCCCGCTTTCATCTGAAGCCAGTTTGCATCTGCGTCGTGCTCGATCAGTCCTCGATGGATGCGCAAGCACAACATCAGAGCGTACTGATGCTCGCGAGAAAGCGGGATCAGACTATCGTTGCGCCTTGCTGAAGTTGTCATGGCTTGTCCGCCCCAGGCGAAACGCTCAGGTTCGATTCAAGCGCGTTCAGGTCTATCGACCGGCGCGTCGCCATCTCTCGCCCAACGGCGGCGAGTTCGGCGTCACTCAGTATTTGGCCCGCAAGCGGAAAGACTTCCCCATCTTCGATCGCGATGTGTTTTTGATACGTCGAGTGAAGCTGGTATACCAGCTCGCTAAGACGGTCAGTCGACTCGATCGACAGAACGTCCTCCGAAAGCCATCGGCTCCCGAGCGCTTCTACTTCCGCGTGGCCCGCGTCTGCAAGCTCATGATCGGCGTGTAACTCGTCAAGCAAGGAAATCGCTGACCGCGCTCGCTCGTCGGAACACGCCAGCATACGTGGGAACAATGACTCTTCCTCGTCGCGCGTGTGCTTCGGAGCGGCTTCGCGGAAATACCGAAGCGCAACTTCCAAGGCGTGCCGCTGGTCTTCATTCAGGCCGGCGCCTCGTGCCTGGCTGGTGACCCTCATCAGCACATCAAGAAACTTCTCGATGCGCCGGTGACAATCGCTGAGCAAGCCCAGCGGATTCGAATAGTCGCTCTCAATCTTCTTACCAATCGTGATCGGCATAATTTTGTCCGGGACAATGATACCTTATCTTAGGAATCGCTGGCTTAACTCAAAGTATACAGTTGTGTCCTAATCTTGGGTTGGTCGATTAGGACACTACCGGCACAGACTGAAGCCTATGCTGCGAGCAGTGCGTTTACTTCATCGAGCGTCGGAAGCGCGGTGCGCGCTCCAACGCGGCGGCAGTTCAACGCCGCCACCACGTTTGCAAATCTCAAGGTGTCTTCGACCGAAAACCCTGCAAGCAACCCGTAGATGAATCCGCCGTGAAACGCATCGCCCGCGCCTGTGGTGTCCTTGCAATCGACAGCGAAGGCCGGCGAGTGAATGTACTGGTCTTTGAAGCGGGCCAGCACTCCTTCTCGGCCGATGGTCGCGGCAACGAAAGGTGAGCCGGTGGTCTCAGCCAGCTTCTTGAGACCCGCGCGGAGGTCCGGCTCGCCGGTTACCCGCTCGGTGAAGCTGCCTGAACAGACGATGAAATCAATCAGAGGAAGCAACTGTTCGAATCCCGGATACGCGTTGTCTATATCGATCACCGTCGGCACGCGCGCCTCGCGCGCATACCCGGCCGCGGCGATCGAAGCTGCAACATCGTGCCCGTCCAGGTGAAGCACTCGGCCCGACGTGACTGCCTCACGATCTACTTCGTCCTCAGTGAAGATCAAACGTTCATCGCGGTTCCACAGTATGGTCCGTTCGCCGCTCGCCTGGTCGACAATGATGAACGCAGTTTGAGTTTCCGCTCCGTCGACGACAACCACGCCCGAGCACTCGACGGCTTCCGATGTGATCGACTCAATCTGAACACTGCCCATCTCATCCGAACCGACCTTGCCGATGTAGCGCGCGCGCATGCCGAGGCGAGACAGCGTGACCATCGCGGTCGCGCATTGGCCGCCGGGCGCAATCGTTTGCGAGATGAAAGGAATCTTGGTGTTGAATTCCGGATAGTGAGGGACGACGATCAGGTGATCTATGGCATTGAGTCCAAGAGCGACGGCGTCGAAGGGTTTGCCTCGCGGTATCTCAATCCCAAACTCCATAATCAGAAAGCAGAAAGCAGAAATCAGAAGGCAGAAAGCAGAAAGCAGAAAGCAGAAAGCAGAAGGCGGAAGGCGGAAGGCAGTCCGCCGCAAGATATGCGCACTGCTTTCTGCCTTCTGCCTTCTGCCTTCTGCCTTCTAATCCTCACTGCCTTCTGCCTTCTGATCCTCAGTGCGACTGGCTGACTGCGTTATTGGTCAACAAGCGGACCTCGACGCGCCGGTTCTGCTCGCGGCCTTCCTTTGTTTCGTTCGGGCCGACCGGGCGGCTCGTGCCGAAGCCGAGTATCGACATTCGGAAAAGCGGGATGTTGTGGCGCTCGGCCAGGTATCTCTTAACCACCTCCGAACGCGCCTGGCTTAAACGTTCGTTCAGATCAGCCTTGCCTTCTGCTGAAGCGAAGCCTTCGATCTCGAGCAAGAAGCCGTTGCGATCCTTGATCTGGCTCGCAAGCTCGTCAAGGGCGGCCGTTGCTTCGGGAAACAGTTCCGATTTGCCCGCTTTGAACTGAACGGTCACGGTCTTCTGAACGGTGTACTTGTCGAGGTTGGTTCGCAAATCCGAGACTGTTTGTTCGACGCCGGTCACCCGCGTGTTAGCTTGCTCGGCGGACGAGGCTGCCCGATCAGCGCCCTGTTGAGCGCGGTCGGTTCTCTGGCGGACTTCTTCGATTTCCCGGCCGAGCCGGCCTACGTCTTGAGTGTTGCGCCGCGACGTCTCTTCCAATTCGCCAGTTCTGCTTTCGAGAGGGGTCGCGCGTTCGTTGACTCGATTGCGAACATACTTCTTGGTCGCGCACGCGCTGCCAAGCAGAACTGCGGCTGCGATGCCTGCAACAGCCATCGCCTTAAGCTTCATAGGGGCCTCCATACTCTTTGATATGCCGGTTGCGGCCGAGGTGCCAGCGCGATCAGCACGGGCTGAGGTTCGTGCGCTAGATAATGATGACGTTTGCCGTGATATCCCCGACTAACCTATACTTTCTCAGAGCAACGCTAGAGTTAATACACGAAAAACCCTTTGGGAGTCAAGAAGTTGATGAGACACGCTGTTGTTGTTCTGCTCGTCGTGGCTGCGCTCGCAGCCGGTCGCGCAAGCGCGCAAACTTGTACCGCGCCGGAGTTAATTTGCAAGGTTGCCGCCAATCAAGACCGATCGCTCTATTTCCGCGATCACTGCCGCTACGAGCAGAAGATTCACGTCGAGCGGTTCAAGGTCAAAGGCGACAAAGAGACCCAGGAAGAGCTGCGCGATACGACGGTCACCGTTGAGCCCGCGAAGAAACCCGACAAATCCGGAGAGACCCCGGTCGTCGTTCGTGTCACCGCCGACACCGACAAGAAGGGGAACCCAAAGCGCAGCGTAAAAGAGGACGAGCCGACGTTGCTTTCGTTTGGAGCGGTCTGGGACCTGGCGTTCTTTCCCCTTCTGCCAGAACGGGTGAAGTACTACAACTTTCAAGAGGTCGTCGCCGGCCGCAAAAACGAGCGATGGTTTCGGTTTGTGCCCAAAGGCGACGTGACCAATGTACCGCTGGCGTCGGGCATCGTGCAGATCGAGCCCCAGACTGGCGACGTGCTGACGATCAAGATCGAGGGGCTTCATAACCTTGACGCGGTCGACAAAGAAGCGAACAAGCTGAAGTCATTCAGCGCGACGATCGACTACAACCAGTACGAAGGCACGCTGAGAATGCCAACGCTCGCAAGCGGCGCCGGGGTGTCCGGCATCCGCCGCTTCGAAGGCACTTTCAAGTTCACGTTTGAAGAAGGCAAATACGTTCCGTTGTTCAAGCTTGAATAGGGGGTTGGGGGACAGGGGTTCGGGGTTAGAAATCGCCAACCCCCATCCCCTAACCCCCAACCCCCACCTCCGATGTCTCTTGAAGAGAAACTCTCCAACCTACCGACTCAGCCCGGCTGTTACATCTTCCGCGACAAGAAAGCCAAGATAATCTACGTCGGCAAGGCGAAGAACCTCCGCAATCGCGTCCGCCAGTACTTTCATTCCGATCGCGCCCACGAGTTTAAGACCGGCGATCTGATCGCCCGCATAACCGACGTCGACCTCATCGTCACCGACAATGAAATCGAAGCGCTCGCCCTCGAGTGCAACCTGATCAAAAAACACAAGCCGATCTTCAACGTGCTGCTCAAAGACGACAAGCAGTACCCTCACATCAAGGTCACCAATGAACGCGCGCCGCGCGCGATGATCGCGCGAAAGATATTGAAGGATGGGGCGAGTTACTACGGCCCGTTCCTGCCGATCTCGCTCGCCTGGAACACGCTCGATCTGATCAACACGAATTTTCAGCTTCGCACCTGCACCATGGATATAAACGGGAAAGCCGACCGGCCGTGCCTCGAATATCACATCAAGCGCTGCCTCGGCCCCTGCGTGAGCCGCCTGTGCTCGATCGAGCAATACAACGAGGCCGTTCGGGACGTCGATTTGTTGCTGCAAGGCAAGACCGCGGATCTTGAAGCCGATTTGAAGCGCCGAATGCAACAAGCGTCGGATGAGCTGATGTTCGAAGCGGCCGCGCGCTTTCGAGATCAGCTCAGGACGATTCAGAAGCTTGGCGAGCAGCAAAAGATGATGGTCATCTCGCGCGATGACATCGACATCTTCGGCTACTATCGAGAGGGCCCGCTGCTGGCGCTGTCGCTGTTCACGATGCGCGAAGGAAAGGTGGTGGGCAAGCGCGAGTTCTACTGGGAAGACATCGCCGACCCGTTCGACCCGGCCGCGTTCATCGGGCAGGCGCTCAAGCAGTACTACACCGCGGGAGACTATGCGCCGGGCGAGATCGATGTGCCGGTCGATTTCGAAGACCGCCAACTGCTCGAAGAGTACCTGACCACTCAACGCGGGCGGCGCGTACACATCGTCATGCCTCAACGCGGCGTCAAGAGGGACTTGATCGACCTGGTCGAGAAGAATGCTCGATTGAATTTCGATCAGCGCTTCCGAATGCAGCGGCCGGATATGCGGAAAGTGCTCGAGGAGCTTCGCGAGACGCTCGAACTGCCGACGGTTCCGGATCGCATCGAGTCGTTCGACATCTCGAATATCCAGGGCGCTGAAAACGTCGCTTCGATGGTTGTGTGCGAGCACGGCGCGATGAAGAAGTCCGACTATCGCAAATTCAAGGTGCGCTCAGTCGAAGGAAGGGCCGACGATTTTCAGTCGATGTACGAAGTGGTCGGCCGCCGCTATTCGCGATTGATGCGCGAGAACAAACCGCTTCCGGATCTTGTTCTGATTGACGGAGGGAAAGGCCAGCTTGCTGCGGCCGCGCGCTCTCTGCACGAGCTCGGGCTCGAAGCCTTGCCGGCGGCTGCGATTGCCAAGCGGGAAGAGTTGCTGTTCGTCAAGGGCAAAGAAGAGCCGGTTCGGATCGATCATCATTCTCCAGTGCTGCACTTGATCCAGATGATCCGCGACGAGACCCATCGCTTCGCGGTGACCTATCACAGAAAGCGCAGAGCGATGCGCGACTTCGAGAGCGAGCTGACGTCGATACCGGGCGTGGGTGACAAGTTGAAGGCCCGCCTGCTTCGAAACTTCGGAAGCCTGAAGCGTGTCTCGGAAGCGAGCTTCGACGAGTTAAAACCGTTCGTCGGCGCTCGCGAAGCACGGCGGATCATCGAGCACTTTGCGCATCTGCGCGCTTCTGAACTGATACCGGTGGACGGCGCTCAAGTCGAGGATTGAGACCCGCTTCTTTGTTTGAACCTCGCTTCTGTTTGTGTTGTATACTTCGCAAAAGGGTTCGTAGTCCCGCCTTCAGGCGGAAGTCCGTAGCGGCGTTGCTTGAGAGGCTGTTTGACGAACTTCCGCCTGAAGGCGGGACTACGAACTCTTCAGGGGAGAAACCATAATGAAACGACTAATCACTGCTGTGTGCTTTGTGGTTGTTCTTGCGGGTGTCACCGCGGCGCAAGATGCTACCCAGATGCCGAAGCCCGGACCCGAGCAGAAGAGGCTTCAATACTACGTCGGGACTTGGAACGTTGAGTATGAAATCAAACCCGGCCCGATGGGTCCCGGCTCAAAGATGACCGGCACGGATCGCAGCCAATGGTTGCCGGGCGGATTCTTCGTGGTCACGCACGCTGAGGGCAAGGGCTCGATGGGTGAGATGAAGGGGTTGTCGATAATGGGCTACAACGCCGAGGAAAAGGTGTACACCTACGACGCCTTCAACAACTTCGGCGAGGCCGAGCACTTCAAGGGTACCGCCGAGGGAGATTCGTTGATTTGGACTTCGGAATCGAAGATGGCAGGCAAGCCAACAAAGATGCGCTTCACTGCGAAAGAAATCTCGCCAACGATGTACACAATGAAGTTGGAGATGGGCGCCGACAGCGGTTGGACGACGGTGATGGAAGGAAAAGCCACTAAAGCGAAATTCACATGCCGCAATTTATGTGTTGGATAAACAAGCGGCTCTGGAGTTCTATCGAGACAAGTTGGGCTTCGAAGTTCGAACCGACGCAACGATGGACGGAGGGTTTCGCTGGCTGACCGTAGGGCCGAAGGACCAGCCGGATTTTGAAATAATCCTGATGGAACCCAGCCCCGGCTTCATGTTCGACGAGGCCACTGCCAAGCAGATCAGAGAGCTTGTGCAAGGAGGGAAGCTCGGAGGCGGGGTTTTCGACACCACCGATTGCCAGGCGGCCTACGAAGAGCTGAAAGCAAGAGGAGTAGAGTTCATATCTCCGCCCCAGGAGCAACCCTGGGGGATCGGGGCCGTATTCAAGGACAATTCCGGCAATTGGTTCAGTCTGAGCCAACACCCGGAAGCTGAAGGGAAATGAAAAGGGATCCGCATTATTGGACTAGGCCGCTGCTCTATGGTTAAAAGAGCCCTCGCGATAACGCGTTCACAAGGTTAGGAGGGACGATTAGAAAGGGAGGTTGGTCGCTATGGCGCGCAAAGCGGCTAAGACAAAGAGCAAGTCTATCTACGGCATTCATCCGAGCGTCGCGATGGTTCAGAAGGCGATCCACAATCTGCCAGCCAAGACCGGCAGAAGTCTGGATTCGTGGCTCAAGTTCATCAAGAAGTCCGGCCCAAAAACTGAGAAGGAGCGGCGTGAGTGGCTCAAGACGGAACACGGGCTCGGGACCAACTACGCGGGGTGGCTTGCCGAGAGAGCCGAAGGCAAGGGCGGCGAAGAGGGAGATCCCGAAGCTTACTTGAGAGCGGCCGAGCGCTACGTTGAGAAAATGTTCGAGGGGAAGAAGGAGTCGTTGCGTCCGATCTACGACGCGCTGCTCAAGCTTGGGCTCTCCATTGGCAAGGAAGCGAAGGCATGTCCCTGCCAGACCATCGTCCCGCTCTATCGTAACCACGTGTTCGCGCAGATCAAACCGATTACTCAGACGCGAATCGACATCGGCTTCGCGCTTGGAGATATGAAAGGCGGCGGGCGGCTGATTGACACCGGCGGATTCGCGAAGAAGGATCGCATAACGCACCGCATACCGATTACGTCGGTCGAAGAAATCGACGATGACGTGAAGCGCTGGCTCAAGGTTGCCTACGATCGCGACGCTTAAATCTGCAATCTGCAATAATCTGCAATCTGCAATATGAAATCTGCAATCTGCAATAATCTGCAATCTGCAATATGAAATCTGAAATTCCCCTCCTGCTCGGCAATGACACGGCTGAGCCGAAATCTCCTCGCGGGCAAGGCAACACCCGGGCAAGCTCCTGTCATCCCAACACCGCCGAAAAATCATCTTTCCACTTCTAACACGAACCACGCTCAGGAGGGAGTATGAAAAGACGCATCGTCACCGCTTTGGCGGCCGCTATGTTGATTGCCATCATCGCGCCGCTCTTGGAGTCCGCGGCACTGGCGGCGCAGAAAAAGCGAACCTGCAATTGCAAACCGGCGTTGAGTCGAAGAACCCGGAGCAAGGCGCGCGCGCAAACCGCCGCGACGCTGGCTTCGCAAAATGGCGGGGCCAACGCTGCGGTTGTGGGGCCGGTTTTCGCCACTTACACATTGCCCCAGAACCAATATTTCCGCCTCAGAATGAACCAGACTCTTAACAGCGGGACGTCGCGTGTAGGAGATCGCTTCCAGTCCACCGTCACGACTCCCGTCTATGCTGGCGGAGTGGAAGTCGTCCCCGCGCGCTCGATCGTCGAAGGCCGGGTGACCTCAGTCTCTCCGGCTCGCACGCGTGGGCGCGAAGGACAGCTCGGAATGCAGTTCGAGTCGGTTGTCCTGCCTGATGGAACCAGGTATCAGCTCGACGGCGCGCTGACCGAGCTACAAGACACACGCGCCGGTAACGTCGATGCTGAAAACGAAGTGAGCGGCAAGTCATCCGACAAACGTAATGTCGCCTATGTCGGCGGCGGGACCGTCGGCGGCGCCGTGCTCGGCGGCGCAATCGGCGGCGGCAAGGGCGCCGGCATCGGAGCGATCATTGGAGCCGGAGCCGGCGTAGCCGGAGTAATGCTCACAAAAGGAAGCGAAGCAGAGCTCAGAAGCGGTACCGAAATAGGTATGGTCACAACTCGGCCGATTACGTTCTCCGTTCGGTCAGATCGATGATTGATTGAGAGAAAACTCTCGTCATTCTGACTTTGCCAAGTATTATGCCGCGCCCGGTTAGTCGAAGAGGGCGCGGCGTTTTTGTGCTCGCTGCCGTTTGCCTCACCTGACCTATCTCTCCATCGGTACGTTAGTCATCTCTCTCCCCGTGGTACCCATCGCTTCGGCTTTCATTCCTGATGCAGTCCCCAAAATGGGGACACGATGTTTCGCTTAGCGAAAACTTCTCTTAACCCCACTCACCTTCAGTAACATTGGCATCATCCTTGCCTCAATTGGAGCGGCCCTCACTGGATTTACTTCTGTTCCAACACGATTTTTCTGCACAACGAAGTGCAATCAGGAATGCATTATGTTCAAACGAAGACTCCATATCCTTTCACTAGCGGGATGCCTCTTGGTTCTCGCTTATGGTGAAGCAGCACTTGCTACGACTGCGGTAGTTCCGAGAGACAGCGAGATGGTTGTCGAATCCCGCGCGATTGTCATCGGCAGAGTGATCGAGCTCTCGACCGGCGTGGACGCCGGCACCGACGTTGTTTATACCTATGTTCGCTTACAAGTGAACACGGTGCTGAAAGGCATGATCTCCGAGCGTGAGATAGTGCTGAAGGAGATGGGCGGAGAGACGCGCGATCGAGGCACGCAGATCTTCGGAATGCCGAGATTCGATGCCGGGCAGGAAGTTCTCTTGTACCTCAACACCTGGCCCGACGGAGCGCTGCGAGTTCATCAGGGCTTCCTGGGGAAGTTCAACATCATCCGCGATTCCTCCACCGGGCGCGCTTTTGTCGAACGCCAGTTGGAAGGCGAAAACGTCGTCATCATGGGCGGTTCGGGGGACAACGGGATCAATCGCAGCGAACTTGGCGCTTACACTCAGATGGTAGAAAGCTTGATTGCCGCGAACCGAAAGGGGATGCGCAATTTCGAGCAGAGGTACTATTCAGACGTTCCGGTGCTTGCTCAGCCCGTCGAGTTTCAGTCAACGCTTCCCGGTATGGAGTTCACTCCTCAATGGGTGCTTCTGAACCCGACTAGTCCTTCGCGCTGGTTCGAGCCAGACAGCAATCAAGCGGTAGTCTTCTATGTCAATCCAACGGGCGCGCCGAGCTTCTTCCAACTGGAAAATGACATCCGGGCGGTGATGAATGCGTGGACCACTGCGGGCGGTTCTCTTCGCCTGACCTACGGCGGCACAACGGGCGGCTGCGGAGTTCAAGTCGCCGATGGGGCCAACACGATTTCGTTCAATAACTGTGACAACTACTTCGCGGCGTCGCAAAGCTGCTCGGGGTTGCTCGCCGTGTCCGGCATCGTAAGATACTTGCCGAACACCACGAAGAACATCGGCGGCACCAAATACGGCAAGGCAGTCGAAGCCAATATGTCGTTCAATCCTTACGCACTTTGTAACTTTACGAATCGTTGCCAATTTCAAGAAGTGGCCACTCACGAGATGGGACACGCGCTCGGGCTCGGCCATTCATCCGATACAAGCGCGACGATGGCGGCTTATGTTCACTTCGACAATCGGTGCGCATCGCTGACACCCGACGACGTTCGCGGCATCACCACCGTATATCCCGGAGGAACAGGAGTAGGACGGTTGAGCATCATGACGTCCGAGCTCCCCACTGCCAACGTAGACCGCGACTACGCCGTAAGTCTGGAGGCAAGCGGCGGAACGGGCGGCTACCATTGGGATCTTGTTGGCGGGCAAATGCCTCCCGGTGTGCAGATGGGGATGAGCGGGTTCCTGTTTGGAAGGACCAGCGTGTCCGGGAACTTCGAGGTAGTCGCCCAGGTCCGGGATTCATCGGGCAACACTTCACAAAGCTCATTTACGCTTGTGGTGAGACCGCCCGGTCTTGGCCCGGCTATCACAGGAGCTCTGTTCAAAAAGAAGAAAGTATTTGTTTCCGGAACCGACTTTCAAACTGACGCGACGGTCTACGTCGACGGTGAAGGTCTGTGGGCCACACTGGACGGAACTATGTTGATAACCCAGAAGAGAAAACAGAAGCCGGGAGTTCACCAGGTTTACGTGGTCAATCCCGACGGCAAGCAATCAAACGTGTTCCAATTCGTTGTCGAGTAACCGGTGTGCCGCTGAACCCTTTGAGGTAAGCCCCGGCGCGGCTTCATGGGTTCAGCGGCCATCTGGCCCATTCATACGGTTCGTCGAGGCAACCCGTACGGGGGTCTTAGTGAATCTAACTGACAGGCAACGACCCGATTAAATAACGCTGGTAGAATCGTCCTTTCGAGGCAGTCCGACACGCGGGTCGTTGCCATAATCTTTCCAGATCGACTGCAAATCCACTTCTAACCTCAGAAAAACGTTCGCTGGCCTTCAACGCGGAAGCCTTTGCTCAGCACACGCGCGGCGGCTTCGGGATAGATACGATGCTCATATTCGAGTATTCGCGCCGACAGTGTCTCGACCGTATCATCATCGAAGACTTCGACGGCGCGCTGCATCACGATCGGACCATGGTCAAGTTGTTCGTCGACTATGTGCACGGTGCAGCCGGTGAACTTGACGCCTTGCTCGAGCGCTTGCCGCTGCGCGTCGATGCCGGGAAAAGCGGGCAAGAGCGAAGGGTGGATGTTCAGAATCCGATTCTCGAACGCGCGCACAAACTGAGGGCTGAGTAGTCTCATATAACCCGCGAGACATACGAGCGAAACGTCTCGACGCTTCAGCTCGGCACAGATCTCGCCGTCGTGCTCTTCGCGCGTTCGGTTCTTGTGGCTGATGACCAGCGTCTCAACGCCGCGATCCTGTGCCTTCGCTAGCCCGGGAGCTGACTTGACGTTGCTGACTACTACCGCGGCTTCGGCATCGAGGCGGCCCTCGCGGATCGCGTCAAGCAGGGCTACCATGTTTGATCCGCGGCCGGATATTAGAATGGCGATTCTGGGCTTTGCCATGTCGCGCGGAAAATACCGCAAGGCTTACGGACACGCAAGAGACTTCCTATTCCCCTCGTTCGGATAGTAGATCAAGTTCCGTTGATAACAGAGGCGGCAAGCAGCGGAATCATTATCTCGTGGTGTCCGACAAACGAAAACCCACGCCCGCTGCCGGCCACCGGGCGTCGCACCACATTCGTCAGCGGGCGATACTGCTGAATGAAATCGAAGTTAGCGGTGTAGAAGTCTTGCAGCTTGAATCCCAGGTTTCGAACGACGGTTACTGTCTTTAAGAAAACTTCCGGCAACACAACCGCCGACCCTAGATTCAAGTAGACGCCGCCATCGTCAAGGTCTCGCACAAGCGAACACAGGAGCCGGAAATCATGTAGAGTCGTTTTACCTGTGCTTGCTCCGTCCGCCGAAGGGTGTATGTGAACGATGTCCGTTCCAATAGCGACGTGTACTGTGACCGGGATCCGCGCTTCATATGCCGCGTGAAGCAGTGACTTCTCGGCGTGTGCCGGCCCCGTGAGCTGAAGCTGGCGGCCGATCGCTTCTCCCATTCCGATGTTGTCTTTTGCTCCGGCAGTGACTGCTTCGTTGATTATGCGGCCGGTTTCTTCCGCCATGCCAAAGGTACCTGCGCCGAGCGTTGCATCCACGTCCTCCGAAGTCGCGCCCACAAGCGCGATCTCGAAATCGTGAATCATAGCCGAGCCGTTCATAGCGAACCCGGTCACGTAGCCGCGCTGCATCAGATCAATCAACATGGGAGCGAGGCCGGTCTTGATCACATGGCCGCCGAGCCCGACGATGATCGCGCGGCCCTTTTGCTTTGCTTCTCTGATCAGCCCGGCAAGCTCGCGCAGTTCACGCGCGGCCAGAATGTTTGGCAGGCCGTCCAGAAAGCCCTTTAGCGATGAACTGTCTTGAGCCGGCTTAGCGAAGTCAGCCGTGGTCACCTTGCTCGGACGTGAAGCCAGCGGATAGGTAGCAATCCGGGAGAGATCGATTGGCTCGGTTTTGTATCGCGACATAATGGTATTGATCCAATTGGTCCTTCCGTCCTATCGCTTGGTTCCGTATAGCGCGTCCTCAACCAGTTCGCACAGGATGTGTCCAATCGTGATATGAGTCTCTTGAATCCGCTGCGTTGAGTGAGCATTTACCACGAGAGCGATGTCTACTGCAGCCGCGAGCTTGCCCCCGTTGCGGCCGGCGAGAGCTAACGTCCGGATGCCAAGCTCGCGTGCGGCCTCGACCGCTCGCAAGACGTTCGGCGAGTTGCCGCTCGTGGAGATCGCAAGAGCCACATCACCCTTCCGGCCCAACGCTCGCAACTGCCGCTCGAACAATTCGTCGAACGACGAATCGTTCCCGACAGAAGTAAGAATCGAGGTGTCCGTCGTAAGCGCTATCGCCGCTATGGGCGGGCGGTCGTAGTTGAGGCGGTTCACAAGCTCGGCGGCGATGTGCTGAGCGTCAGCCGCCGAGCCGCCGTTCCCGAAGATCAGCATTTTGCCGCCTGCTTTGATTGCGGAGATTACGAGTTCGGCTGCGCGCGCAACGGTCTCAGCGTGAGCCTCGAAGAATGCCTTATTGGTTTCGATGCTTTCGCGCGCGATCTGATGAATGCGTTCTGTCGTCACAGCGGTGTAGTCTATTGGCTGGCCATGGATAAGACAAGCTTGCCGTAGTTGACGAAACGGGCCGGTTCCTGAAGATTGACACTCGCAATGCTCGTTGTGTAAGCTTTTCGCTCGGTAAAGGAAACGGAGGTTCTGAGTGGCACAAGTAAAGGTTCACGATAACGAGAGCATCGAAAGCGCAATCCGTCGCTTCAAGCGACAAGTAGCCCGCGAAGGAATCATCACTGACACCAAGAAGCACGCCTTCTATTTAAAGCCCGGCGAACGCAAACGCCTGAAGTCACAGGTTGCCAGGCGTCGAGCCAGAAAGAGCCTTCGAAAGCGGAACGTAACCCACGAAGAGTGAAAGAACAGAGGTCAGAAATCAGAGGGCAGAAGTCAGACATCAGAGGTCGGCAGTCCGCTGACGTCCGACTCTGACCTCTGACCTCTGACCTCTGCTTTCCTAGTCCGGAGAAGCCATTAATCTCTGAAGTGCTTCCTTCATCTGCGAGCGCGTTTCTTCGTCTTTCTCATTCGCTACGGCTTCACTAAGCGCCTGTACCGCAAGCTTGTCGCCGATGTCCGCGAGCGCAAGCGCCGCCGCCAGCTTTACCATCCTATACTCGTCCTTGAGCGTCTGGATAAGATGCGCCACCGCTTTCTTGTCGCGAAGGTCGCCAAGGGCCGCCGCTACCGCCGACCTCACGTCAGGGGCCTCGTCTCTGAGCGCCGAGATCAAAGCGGGCACGGCGCGCGCTTCCTTCAACGAACCGAGCCCCATTGCAGCAGCCCCGCGAACCGTCGAATTGCCATCCTTGAGAGCGCCCGTCAACGCGTCGACCGCGCGCGCCTCGCCCAGTTGACCGAGCACTCTCGCCGCCGCGGCGCGTACGAATGAAACCTCGTCATTGAGCATCGAGATCAGCGGTTCGACTGCTCGCTTGTCGGCCAGTTGCCCCAGCGCATTCGCAGCGGAAGCTCGAACGTCTCCTTCCTGATCCTTCAGCGCGGCAATCAACGGTTCAACCGCGCGCGGGTCACCAGCTTCGGCCAGTTGATCGATCGCTTCCCGGCGCTCGGCGGGCAGCCGGCTCTTGATCCGCTCGAGTATCCGCGCGGTCTCATCATCCTTCTGCGATTTTTCTTGCACCGGCGGCGTGCTCTGTATTGCCGGGCCTGCGGAGGTCCGCGTGTGCCAGGAGACGGTTAGAACAAGTGTGAGGATGACGGCCAGCTTCATAGGCTAAGTCTCATATCGGATGGCGCAGACTGCGCACAGCCTGATCAGAAGTTAGTTTACAACATCTCTCGCAAAAAGCTTCTTCCGGCCTGCAGGGTCAACCCGAAGTTCTCGGCTACAGTCTGCCCGATATCCGCGAGCGACGATCGAATGCCTAGATCGACTCCGGCACGCGCGCGCCGCCCCCACGCCAGCACCGGCACGTACTCGCGCGTGTGATCCGTCGAGACATCCCCCGGGTCGCAGCCGTGGTCCGCGGTTATCATCAGCAAGTCGTCGTCGTCCATCGCTTCCTGTATTTCCGGCAACCGCGCGTCGAACTCTTCGAGCGAGCGAGCATAGCCTTCCACGTCGTTGCGATGGCCGTAGAGCATGTCAAAGTCGACAAGATTCGTGAAGATCAAACCGCGTCCGGTGGATCCGAGCGCGTGCAGCGTCTGATCTATGCTTGCGTTGTTGTTGCCGGCTTTCAATTCTTCGGTCGTTCCTCGATGGCAGAAGATCGACCCGATCTTGCCAACCGCGCTAACCGCCAGACCCGCCGACTTCACGCGATCGAGCAACGTATCCTCGGGCGGATCGATCGCGTAGTCCTGTCGCGCTTCGGTGCGGCGAAAGCTGCCTGGCTCGCCGATGAACGGCCGGGCGATCACTCGGCCTACCTCGTCCTGCCCGGTGAGTTGCCCGCGCGCGATCTCACACCATTCATAGAGTTGATCGAGCGGGACAACCTGTTCGTGCGCGGCAATCTGAAAGACGCTATCGGCCGACGTGTAAACGATCGGTCTTCCCGTTCGAACGTGCTCTTCGCCCAGTTCCTTGATGATCTCCGTTCCCGAGGCGGCCTTGTTGCCTAAGACCCGGCGGCCGATCGCTCGCTCAAACGGCTCGATCACACGCGGCGGAAAACCATCCGGATAGGTAGGGAAAGGGTTCGCGGTAATGATGCCGCCCATCTCCCAGTGGCCGGTGGTCGTATCCTTGCCGCGTGAGTGGGTCGCCGCTTTGCCAAAAACGCCGCTGGGGTTTTCAACTGGGTGAACCGGCAAGCTTCTGATGTTTGCCAGACCCATCCGCTGGAGATTCGGAATGCGCACCTCTCGCGAGCCGAGCGCGTGCCCGAGCGTGTCCGCGCCTGTGTCTCCGTAGTCGGCTGCATCGGGCATCTCACCGATGCCCACGCTATCGAGGACGACGAGGACGATTCGGTTGAAAGGGCTCTTTGAGGACATCCTTATCTCCGGTGCGATTCTAAGTCGGGCGGAACGAATTATCAACGCGCCGCCCAAAATGATCGCGATTCCTGCGAGTATGCGACACTGGCGCCGAGCCTTTGCAACCGGCGGGGCTTCTCACCGCCCGAATTGCGGCAACTCCGCCGGGTAGACTTCGCCTTGCACTGGGGGCTAAATTTGTAGCTCTTATGCACGACTACACCGGACCTCACGACTACTTTGACGAAGCCTATGTCAACGAGTGGGCAAGTGTAGCAAATTCCAAAAGGCCATTCCGCCCGGAGCTTTTCGAAGCGATTGTTTCTGAGCTAGCGGTCCTTCACGCTTCGAAGGTTCTGGATGTCGGTAGCGGTCCAGGCTTCCTAGCCGAGAGAGTTCTAGCCGGATGCGATGTAGCCTCTTACCACTTGTTCGACTTCTCGCCGCACATGCTCGAACTCAGCCGCGCTCGGCTCAGAGATTTCGGCCACAGAGCCGTTTTTCACCAGGGGAGTTTCCTCGATGATGGATGGTGGCGATCGCTGCCGGCTCCGTACGATGCGCTCGTATCGATGCAAGCCATCCACGAGGTGCGCGAAGGGGCGCGGATTCCAAAGCTCTATGGTGAGTTAAGACTTCTTCTCGAGGAAGGAGGCATCATCCTCATAGCCGATGAGGTTAATGATGGCGATCAGCAGGAAGAGCACCTGCTGAGTTTGAGTGAGCACGAGACAGCTTTATTGAGAGCTGGCTTTGAAGAGATTCGGACGGTGCACACAGCCGGCGACCTGGTCTTGGTTGCGGCAACATTTTGGGGCAAAGGGTGTTCTACGGAACGCGCCGCCATGAGCCGGCCCTCCAGTCACCGATCGTAGCGTCTTTCAAGCGCGAAGAGAATGCGGCCTTTGCAAGCGCGGCGGCCGGGTCTTCAACATGCCCGACTGGCAAGCGCCTGCTGTTAACTAGACCGAGCTGACACAAGTGACGGTTAGTCGCGTAGCCGGGCTTCCGTCGTGCAGATCTCAATTGCGCCAAGACTGGGCATTAGCCAACCTACAATTTCAAGGGTCAAAGCATTCATCGCGTCGCCCCTGGGACACTCCTTGACTAGAATGGATAAGATAGATAGGTTGTCAGCTTGATCACTCCATCTGAAAGTCGTAAGATCAGTTTGCCCAGAACCTCTCGCTTCGGTGAATTGGGAAATGACAACGATTGGGAGGCAATCATGCGATTATCACTGCGTTTGGCGCTGCTCTTAGTGCTGTTGAGCATCTGTGCGACTCCGTCATCTCGGGCGCAGACTCCTACAGAGTTGTTGCTTGGCAAATGGAGACTGCGAGGTGGCAACAGATTGATTGCCTCTCTGGAGATTAAGGTTAATGGTTACTCATATGCGGTGCTCCCAAACTATAGAGAGACGGGAAGGATTATTCTATACCCGAGCAATCCAACTTGGATCGATTTGTCCATCGCCACCGGTCCCAACAAAGGAAAGACAACAATGGGGATCTTCAGCATCAAGAACTCCAGACTGCAGTTGTGCCTTGGCAAGCTGGGTGGGCAAAGACCTGCAGAGTTAAAAAGTGATCCGAAACAGGAGGTGATTCTGTGGGAAGGATCGAAGACCCAATAAGACCGACTTCGACGTGGAGGATGTCATGACTACAACAGGGAATGCTCAGGGAAGCACGGGAGGCAAGACTTCCGAGGCGAAATCAAAGCCAACGTTCGAGCTCTGGGACATGAGCCTCAGATCACTTACATTGGTCTTCCTGGTTGTCGGGGTTGGCTGGACATTATTTACATACTTTGAAAACAGAAGGCAAGAATACGAATTCACGCTTTATAAGGAGCGAAAGGAAGTGTATTACCCGGTGTGTAAGGCGGCCGCCGAGATTGTCTCCTCTAGATCATTGACTGAGGCCGCACCCGCGATCAGGGCTTTCGAGACGCTCTATTATGCCGGGGTGCGTAGCGTCGCCGAGGAGGATGTCAATGAGGCTATCAACGGTTTTGCCGAGGCCCTGATGGATTTCAAGGGCGGCCGTGACAATGAGCCGCCGCCATTCGAACTAATCACCCTGTCAGACGATTTATCAAACAAATCAATGAACGCCCTTGCCCTGCGGAGAGTGTTTGGCGTGGATAACGAATCGAAAAGAAACGGCAGTAAAGCTCCAGAGAAAACCGCGGAAATGGCGCCAACTAACTGACGCTGCGCCGGCCTCGTTGTCGGCTGGTGGACTTTCCGTATGCACATCACCCCCGCGCCTCGCACAACTTACTAGCTCACGTCCGCTGTCCGGCGCGCGACTTCGCTAGGCGACCTTTCACAAGGTTCGATACAGCCTGATATAGCTCATCAACAACGCCTTGCTCTGATCTCCCGCAGAAGCCGATTGCTTCAAGCGTCAACATATCAAGCCGACGGCGATCAGGACGCTGTACTTCTTCGAAGACCGAGTACACCGGACGGCGCGACAACTCCAAAATTGCCGCTTCAAGTTTCTTCTTTATCGACGCCGGTAACTTGCGCGGATCGGGCAGCAGTATTTGTTCGGCCACTGCGACGTCGATGTCGGCGATCGCTTGCGCGCCGGTCATCTGCCGGCAAGTGATCTCGGCGTAGTAGCGCGCCCAGGTTGAGTTGAGTAGCGCCGCAAGCGCGAGTTCCGATACGCCGCCGTTCGGGAAGATGCCGTACAGCTTCTTATCTTCAAAAACACCCGCGCGATTCAAGGCGACGACCCAGCGCTCGCCAACCTTCGAAGGGAAGATCAGCGGGGCGGGTTGCATATCGCGCGCCACCGAATACCACGGATCGCGTGACGCGCAAGTGGGCCTCTGGTCATAGCCTGCGCGCTCGCCGCTTTTGATGTACTCGAGCGCTCGAGTGCCGGAAAGCTTGTCGGCAGCAAGGGGGCAGTTGAATAGCATCCTTTGCGATGCCACTCGCTCGAGCAGAACTCCACGAACCTCCTTCAGAGAGAAGACCACCGGCGAGAGCAGTTCTGATTCGATCTCTCGCAACTTTCCCTCAGAGTCGCGCACAACCGTGAGCCCGTTGGTTGATCTCTTTGCCTGCGAGCGCCGGCCGCCAGCTCTCGTCTCTGTTGGCGTGTCAGCCCGACTGAGATAAAAAAACTCATTGGCGCCGGTAGTGACGCCGCGCCGCACCGAAGCCACCTCCGCCAACGCGAGCAACGCCCCTTCGCCCTTTGCGCTTCGCCCTTCGCCCCTTGCCCCTTGCCCTTCGCCCTTCGTACCTTGCCCTTTGCCCTTCGCCCCTTGCCCCTTGCTCTTTGCGCTTCGCCCTTCGCCCTTCGCCCTTTGCCCGTCGTCCGTCGTCCGTCCTCCGTCCTCCTTCACGTAGAAGAACTCATTAGCGCCCGTCTTAACGCCGAAGCGGACACTTGCCATCTTCGACAAGCTTCGCAATCGCGAACTGCCGCGTTCAATCACCTTGAAGAAGACGTCGTCCGCGCGCAGGTACTTGCCCCACCCTTGTGCGACGGCGCGCGCGACTAGCTGGGGGGCTTTCGTCGTAGCAGCCGTCGTAGCAGGCAACAGCTCCGACTGACCGATGACGCGAATTCGATACCGCTCGCCGGTCGATGAAGTCACGCCTCGTTCGATGTCGCTCGCAAGCTGCACCGCGGCATTGGGTTGCCCGTCCTTATGCGCGCTGTCTTCCCCGAGAATCTCTGTCAGCGCGCGATTGAACCGGACAAACCGAATTGCGTTCCTGTCTCTTGCGCGCGGATCGGGTTCGCGTTCGAGCACGGTGATTGCCGTGTTTATCGACGCGTCTTCAAAGAAGCTTTCACAGCCGGATTCAATGACTGCAATCACTCGGAAGTTAGCAAGCAGAAACTCGCGTAGCGCTGCCCCGTATCCTACATCGAGCCAACTGCCTGCTGTCAGAAACACCAGCCGCCCTCGACTCTTCAGGAATCGAATCGAATGAGCGAAGAAATAGACGTAGATGTCCGAGCGGCCGGACCAACGCGGCCAGAACACCTCCAGCGAAGCCACTCGATCGCGAACCAGGCAAGCTTCTATGCGGCGCTTGTCCGTCGAGCCTACTACTTCGTGCCGGATATACGGCGGGTTGCCGATGACGGCGTCGAACTCGAGCGGCAGCGACGTCGTCCGGTTCAATCTCGCGCCGGGTTCAACATCAAAGAAGTCAGCAACCGCAACGCAAGCGCCCGTTCGACGAGCGAGCCTTCCCGCGGACGGCGACCGCTCCACTCCGAAGACCTCTCGTGCCAGCCTCGGTGAATCACCATGAGCCGCGAGCCGGTTCTTAAGCCCGAGCGCCTCTTCAAGCAACCTCCCATCTCCGCAACTCGGGTCAAGCACCAGGTCGCCGGGCCGACGGATTGCGAAGGCCGCTAATAGGCGCGCCACCTCGCGAGGCGTGTAGTGCTGACCGTAACGATGCCTCTCATCTCTCGAGTTTGCCATCGCGTTTCCAGTAGCAGTGGACAGGCAAGCTTGATAGCCTCGACGCCCGGCAACTACAATTCTTCTTAGCCTTCGCCGACTACCGAGCCGCGCGGGCTGAGTGTACAGCACACAACCGCATGACGAAAGATCGCATACTCGAACACCTCGCCCGGATGCCGTTCATCCCGCTACCGAAGCTGAGGAACGCGCACGCGCAGACGCTTGCGGGCTCGCTGATCCCGCGCCGGTTCAAACTTGTTACCGAGCGCGCTGAGCCGCGCTATTTTGATAGTGGGCCCGGCGTCCGAGTGCTGGCCCACTGCTCGTGGCAAAACGAGCGCGCGACTCGGCCGACGCTTGTAATACTCCACGGCATGGAAGGCTCGACCGAATCGCGCTACATGCTCGGCACCGCGGACAAGGCTCTGGCGGCCGGGTTCAACGCGGTGCGAGTGAACACGCGAAACTGCGGCGGAACGGAGCACCTGACCTCGACGCTTTATCACGCGGGGTTGACCGACGACCTGCGACATATTATCTCGGAGCTTGGAGAGCGCGATGGCCTCGGAGAACTTTATCTGGCGGGTTTCTCGCTTGGCGGCAACGTCGTGCTCAAGCTTGCCGGTGAATACGGCGGCGGCGCGCCTCAGCAGTTGAAAGGTGTGATCGCGGTTTCTCCGACGATTGATCTGAACGCTTCGGCGGACGCGATCGAGCAGCGATCGAATATGATTTACAACATGCGATTCGTTTGGAGCCTGAGGGCCAGGATGCGGCGGAAGGCGCGTCTGTTCCCCGAGCGCTACGACGCATCGAGGCTGCGAGGCGTATGGTCGATTCGCAAGTTCGATGATGTTTACACCGCGCCGCATTCTGGATTCGGCAACGTGGCTACCTACTATGAGCGGGCAAGCTCGCTTCAGTTTATCAATCGGATCACGGTTCCAACGTTGATCGTTCACGCGCAGGATGACCCGTTCATTCCGTTCGCGTCGTTCAAGCACCGCGACATCGAAGCGAATCCGAACGTCGCACTTCTCGCGCCGGAGCAAGGCGGGCACGTCGGCTTCATCTCGGCCGATCGCGAAGGTGAAGAACGCTTCTGGGCTGAAATGATGGCAGTTGAGTTCGTGAAGTTATTAAGTAGTTAGGAGGCACTAGCCGCGTTGGAGTCGTGCCTCGGTCATCGAGGCAAAAATCCCACCAACGCAGTTGGTGGATTGTTGATACCTAGCCTACCACGAGATTCGGCGCATCGGTCCTGAATCCCACCAACGCAGTTGGTGGATCGTTCATACTCGGCCTACAACGGTGGCGCCCAGCCGGCTCGCCCCTTTGAATCCCACCAACGCAGTTGGTGGATCGTTCAGACCCGGCCTACAAACCGATTGCGGCCAGGCTGAATGCGTGGTGGGTTCAACGAGGCGAGCCGCCTGAGCGTCGCTGTTGTAGGTAGTGTATGAACGATCCACCAACTGCGTTGGTGGGATTCAGGAGCTGGCACGCTGGGCACTGCCGTTGTAGGCCGAGTATGAACAATCCACCAACTGCGTTGGTGGTATTGCGATCAACTTCTTACAAAGTCTTCCTAACGCTTGGCCAGAAGCAAAGCGCCATCGGCGCACAAAGTCTTGGTGCTCGCGCGGCTTTGTGTTGAAATAGCCAAATGCTGAACTTCGCAATAGGCGTGGCTAGAGATGCCGGCCGGCTGCTTCGCGATCGGGTCGGCACCACGATCGACATAGACTATAAGGGCTCGATCAATCTGGTCACCGACGTCGACCTCGCGAGCGAGAGACTAATCCGCGACGCGATCTCAACCCACCACCCACGTCACGAAATCCTTGCCGAAGAAGGCGGCCTTTCGGAAAGCAGCTCCGAGTATCGCTGGATCGTTGACCCGCTTGATGGAACGACAAACTACGCGCACGGGTATCCCATCTTCTGCGTTTCGATAGCGCTCGAATGCCGAGGCGAGGTGATGCTTGGCGTGGTCTACGATCCAATGCGCGACGAGTTGTTCACCGCAGAACGTGGAGGCGGCGCGGCGCTCAACAACCGCCCGATTCGCGTATCGAAGATAGATGACTTGATGCAGGGAATTCTATCCACCGGGTTCCCTTACGACATAAAAACCTCGAAGCTGACGAATCTGGATCACTGGACCAACTTCGCGATGAATGCGCAGGCGCTTCGACGCGACGGAGCCGCGGCGTTGGATCTTTGCTACGTTGCGTGCGGGCGCTTCGACGGATTCTGGGAGCTGAACCTCTCTCCATGGGACACGGCCGCGGGCACGTTGATCGTCACCGAAGCAGGAGGACGCATTACGAATTTCAGCGGCGGTCCATTCTCAAACTACAAACCCGAGGTCGTGGCGAGCAATGGTCTGATACACGATCGAATGATTGAAGTGCTCGCAAGCAGGGCTGGCGGTTAGGAGCCTGCGGAAGATAAACCTGGTGCACACAGAAATCACAATCCCTGCCTCCACTTCAAACCTCGGCGCGAGTTTCGATGCGTGCGGGCTGGCGCTCTCGCTGTATCTGCGGGTCACGGTTGAAGACCGTGCCGGCGGATTCGAGGTCGTGCCGACGGGCGAAGGCGCGGATCGCGTGCCGCGTGACGAGTCGAACCTGATCGCCAGGGTGGCGCGTTCAGTCGCCGATCTTTGCGGAAAGAGAATTGAGGGCGCGCGGTTGCTTGTTAACAGCCAGATTCCGCTTGCGCGAGGACTAGGCAGCAGCAGTGCCGCCATTGTCGCGGGCATCTCGGTCTACGAGGCGCTGACCGGCGAGCGCTTGAGCGAGGAGGAGTTGTTTGGCTACTGTCTGCGCTTTGAAGATCACGGCGACAACCTTGCGCCCAGTCTGCTGGGAGGGCTGGTCGTCGCCTGTGTAACAGAAACGGCAAGGCTGGAACGATCGCTCGTCACAGTGAAACGCGCGTGGCCTGAAGATGTGAAGATCGTGCTATGCATTCCTGAATTTGAAATGAATACTTCGCAGATGCGCGGTGTCTTACCCAGGGAAGTAAAGCTCGGAGACGCAGTGTTCAACGTTCAGCGCGCGGCGCTGCTGCAAGCGCTGATCGCCGAACGCCGCTACGAACTGTTCGCCGAAGCTCTACGCGACCGCTTGCACCAGCCGCATCGCATCCCTCACGGGCCGGGGCTCGGAGAGGTGCTGCGAATGAACGAGCAGACGCGCGACTATCCGGGCTTGCTCGGTGTAGCGGTGAGCGGGGCGGGCTCGACTATGATCGCGTTCGCCACCGAGAACTTCTCGCAGATCGCCGCCGAGATGAGTTACCGGCTCGCGACGGCAGGCGTCCGGTCGCGCACGCTCGAAGTCGGCGTCGATAATAGCGGCCGCGTGGTTCGAAGTGTCACCCCGGAGGGGTGAGATGTTTGAAGGAGTCTATGAAGCGTTACGCTTTCATCATTAGCATCGCAGTCGCGCTCGATGCATTCGCTTTTGGAAGCACTGGCCGTTGCGCGCCGCTCTACGCCAACCGCGCTCAAGCCGCGACAACGCCGAAGGTCAGCGCCGAGTTTCAGGCTGAGGTTTCACAGCTCACCTCGACAGGCTCGAGGCTGAAAGAGGCCGTGGAAGCCAGCTTGGACGGAACGGCCCATCACCTGGCAGCCATCTTCCAACAAGAGAAACCGAAGGCTCCCAACGAGGCCTTTGAACTGCGAATCCTCGAAGGCGACGGCCGAACTTCCAAGACAATCTTCCGGCGTAGTGACTTCTTTTTCTCTTTCGCTCTCGCGCGCGAGCCAAACAAGTTGAACGCCACCGACATAAACGGCGACGGGATCAAAGAGATAATCGTTCAGAGCTCGAGCGGTGGAAATTGTTGGAGCTGCAACCCGACCGAGATCTATCAGGTGCGCAATCACAAAGCGGAGCTGATTGCCGCGGCGCCGATTCAAAGGATTGCCGACCTCAACGGCGACGGCATTCATGAGTTGCTGGTGACCGACGCGCGATGGGAATCCTACGACGACCTGTCGCACGCGGCCTCACCGGGAGCGGTGATGGTATACGGGTGGCGAAACGGCAAGTACGTGTATGCGGCTCGCGACTTCGCGGACTTTTACACGGGCGAGCTTGATCGCATACGCGCTTCGATCGAAGAAGCGAAGTCTCAAATAACTACCGGCGAGTATTCTGATGAGGCATACGTTGGTCTGGCGATCGCGCTTGCGCTAACCTACGCTCATACCGGCGATGTCGAGCGCGGGTTGAAGGAAATGGAAGCGTTGTTGAACTCGAACGCGAAGTCAGCGGCGCAGACTAAACACCGGCTTGTGATCATCGATGATTTCCGCAAAGGCGACAGCGCGAAGAAGCTTCGAGAGATGAAATACGGCGACCCGCTCCCGCTGTAGAGCCAACAAAGCTTGTTCCTCCCCAGCACCAACAGGATGCTCAAAACCTGTTTGCCGCCACTAAGACTCAAAGACACTAAGGCGCACCAGATCAGTGAACACACCGACTTAATCGGTTCGGGCTTCTTTGTGACTTTGGGTCTTAGTGGCAAGAAAGCGGTTTCAGCATCTCGGGCGTGCCAGCTAATCTTGTTCGTTACCGGCTTCGAACAGACTCAAATCCAACCGCGCCATGCAGGGACGCGAACCGCGGCAAGGAACTAAAACCGGAATCGGCGGAATATCCAGGAACCGCCAAAACACAGTCCTGGCCCGATCATTCGGAACGATGATGATGTCATTCGGCTGGAGGGGGACGTCTTTCTGTTTCCCGCTCATCACGGCATCGAGGTCGACGTTGATTTCTAGCCGCGTCCCGGTTGAATCCTGCCGGAATATGACTACTCGGCCAGTCTTTGCTCTGACGGTCACGCCGCGAGCAAGCGACACCGCCTGCACCAACGTCATGCCTTCTTTGAACGGGAACGACCCCGCCGCGGTCACTTCTCCTGTGACGAAGACAACGTCGGCCTGAGGGATGTTCACAATGTCGCCCGGCTCGAGATTCGTAGCCGCCTCGAGATTGCCCGTGAGCGATGCATCGATCTTTACGTACCGCACGAGTGAATCCGGGGTCTTGAGCCTGCGTATGATAAAGGCGGTCGAGCCGTGACTATCCGCAAGCCCCCCTGCCAGGGCGAGAAGTTTCAACAGCGACGGGGCGCTCTCAATCCGGTAAACGCCAGGCTTGTTCACCGCGCCTTGAATGAAGTATGCGTATGCGTCACCCGGTGTTTGACTGGAACCGCCGGCAACCGACTGCGCGTGACCCGTCGGCAGATTGGCTTGCGTCAAGCTCGCGAGTGTCAGCAAAAGGCTAACCGTTAGCACTGCGGTTCTTTTTGACATTGCCATGACTGCGGAAGTTATATCGCCGTTAGGGGTTGGTTTCAAGCGAGAGAGTATCGCCGGCCTCCGGTGCGGGCAAGCTCGCGGGATCGAGTGCGGTTGCCACAATGTCGTGAGTCCTTCTCGCGAGTTGCCGCGCGCGTTCTTTCAGTTCGGACCTGCTCGCCTCTTCATCCATACGCTCGACTTTGATCGGCGGGTGATACGTGATTGTCAGCTTGCCCAGCCGCGGGAGCATTTGCCCTACCGGCCAGATCGTACCCGCTCCCTGGATCGTCACGGGCACGATGGGAACACCGTGAGCCAAAGCCAACCTGAACGCGCCCATCTTGAACCCCATCAGCTTCCCGGTTTTAGTGCGGCCGCCTTCCGGAAACATCACTAACGCGCGCCCCCTCCGCAGCATATCGATCGCCTCTCGTTGAGCCGACGCATCCCCAGCTACATCAAGGTTCACCGGGAACGCCCCGAACATTCGCATCATGAGTCCGAACACCGGTATGCGAAACGGCTTGTCCCACGCCATGTAGTAGACGCGTCTGCGCACCGGGACGGTGATCCAGACCGGATCGGCGTAGGTGACGTGATTTGGTGTAATAATGCAAGCGCCTTCGCTCGGGATGTTCTCGACGCCGTGGAACTCAATTTTGAACAGCATCCGGCAAAGCCACCAAACGAATGGGCTGAGCACGGCTATTAGAAATCGCATAGTCTAACCGTTCCCGAGCGTGTTAACTGAAAGTAGGCCGTGTCATTAGACTATGCCGCAGAGCGCCGGTGCAAGCTTAGTGCACTTTGGTGGCGGATGTGACTAAAAACCGGGACCTGTCCGAAGGAGCGTTTTGACATCGCATGACGGGGACCAACTTGATCGAGTCCGCTGCTCTAACGAGGTTTCTCAAGCGGGCTATGAAGGGCGGCCGGCAGGGATTCAGCGCGCCAGAAAATATCCGCTGTTGCCGTCAGCATACCGGCTATCACGACCGTATCATTGCTGGCGGCTACCGTAGGATAAGAGGCATCGGCGAACGGCGCGCTTTTCTGTAGCATTCCTTTTTGCGGATCTAATAATCCCCAACTGGTAGATTTCTGCGCCTCGTCATCCCAAGCCACAAATACGCCGCCGGAACAAGCGATTGCCTGGGCGTGTTTGCCCACCTTCTGATCCGCATCAAGCCATTTGCGAGTTGAATAGGTCGCTCCGTGATCCGTTGATGTAACGTAGTAAAGACCAGGCCGATCATCGCTTCCGGTAAACCACACGACGGTTATTTGATCCTTGCTGTCGATCGAAAGGCTCGGACCGGCAACTGGACAGCCATTGATCTCCCACACATCCTGACTCGCGGCTTTCGCGGTAAATGATTTGCCGCCATCATCAGACCTCGCTACCAGAATGTCTCGGTGCATAGGTCCATTGCGCGGGACAGTTCGATAAGCGACGAATAATCTTCCGGCAGAATCAACGGCCGTATGAGTGCGGCAGCACTCGCATATATCCGAAAGGATCTTGCGGTCGGGTGAAAAAGTCTTGCCGGCATTTTCTGAAGTCGCCATCCAGATATCGGCTCCCCTGTCTCCCGGTTTTTTGTTTCGCTCGTCAATCCAGACAACGTAAACGCGACCGTGTTTATCAACGGCTATGGATTGAAAAGCGTGGCCGGCGGGTTTCTTCCTGGCGTCTGAGTTAAGAGTGATTGCCGGAGAGAAAGTCTTGCCGCCATTTGTTGAGCGCGCAAACCGAATGTTGCCTTCGCTGTGAGACGCGCCCATTCCCCAGCACGCATACAGTTCGCCGTTCGGGGCGACAGCCAGTTTTGGCGGATTCTCGTTTCGCACCATCGCGTCTCCATCAATGTTATTGACGCGAGAGGGTGCAGAGAAAACTCTGCCGTCGGTCGAATGACGCAGCATCAGGTTGTTCTTATCATTTGCCCGCTCGACATAGAGCAGGTAGAAGCCACCGTGATTGTCCGACGCGACGAAGGGATTATGTTTGCCGTTTTTTGCCGAACTGTGTTTATGGGTCTGCGCCGATGCCACAGCAAAGCAGCACGACAAAAGAACCAAAGCGCGTGTTGGTTTTCTCATATCCGGTCTTCTGTCAAAAAATACATCATTACTCAAGCATGGGCTTGATCTTCTCATCAAATTCTTCCATATCGAGTACACCCAAAATGCGGTCACGGAGTTTTCCTTCGCGGTCAACGACGAGCGTTACGGGCAGGACCTCTTCGATCCCGTACTGTTTCGAGAGATCAGTTGTGCCAAAGAGCAGTGGATAATTGATCTTGAACTTACGAGCCAGCCGACTGACCAGCGTTTTCGCTTCCGCCTCGTAGGTTACGCCGATGATTTGCAAGCCGCTCCCTTTGTACTCTTTCTGCAACTTGACCAGTTCAGGCATCTCTGCGAGGCACGGTACGCACCAGGTCGCCCAGAAATTCACCAGCACGACTTTCCCTTTATAATCGCTCAACCGCACAGTGCGTCCTTTCAGGTCTTTCAACGTGAAAGCAGGTAGCGCATCTGTCGCTTGCTCGGCAGTCGCTTGATTGACGGGAATGACGAAGAGAATCAGGAAAACGAAAATAACAAGAATCTTCACTCGAAAACCTCAGTACAAATAACGGACGCCGATAAGCAGACTTCTCCTGGTTCGCAGTACCATCGGTCCGCTGTTGTCAACAACAGGCAGTTGCAAGCTCGCCTCAACCACGAACTGAGAAGTCGCGGTATATTGAAGCGCGGGCGCTAGATAAAATTCCGATGAGCTGCTGCCGGGCACTTCCCCGCCATTTATTCTCCCGCGTCTTCGGTGGACGTAATTGGTCTCAAGAATTGCATAGACTTCTTTACCCGGGTTCTGATATTTGAGCGGAAGGATTATGAATTCGAAATCCGTATTGATTCTTATTTCATTGCCCAGACGATAACCATCGCGGTCAGCCCGCATGATGCCCTGGATGTTGGCTCCGTAAATAAATCTATTCTTCGCTTGCGAAAACGACACATCGCTATTGAAAGAGATGCCGCCCGTATTGGTCGTCAGTTGTTGACGAACGAAATCATCGGCGTCCAGCTTTTTCTCCAGCGTCTTCTTTGTCGTTGGCAATCCCAGCCCGAATCGAATCGCCGCGTGGCTATGCCCCCAGGTTTCCATCGTGCGAAAGAAGCGGTATTTCCCCCAAAGTGTTATGTTGCCAAGACTGGCGTCAGAGCCTTTGTTCACTCCATCGCTGAAAGAAGTGCGCTGAAAAGAGAGGTCCGTTTCAAGTTCAATCTTTGGCGTTGGCCCGTAGGTCATCGTCATCTCAAGTGCGTGGATGTCAGCCTTGATGCCGCCGAGTTCGCGGCTCGTGAAGACGTAGCGCGGCTTAATTACGCCGCCTCTATAAACCGTGACTGCCGGTGAGGTTGTTCGTATTGGCGCAAGGTACAAAGTCGATTTGCTGTTGCCGCCGACAAGCGAAAAATCTATGTCTTTCAGGTACTGCGCGGATATGACGGTCTTGACCGATAGCAACGCTGGTTCAATCTCAGTCTTTGCTGAGTCTCCAGTCGAAAACCTTATCTTGCCTTGCGACGCGCCCTTGCCTCGACATTCTTCCGCATCGCTGATTGGTGCGAGAAGCAGATTTAGCGAGTCTTCATTGAACTGATCAGGTGTATCGGCTTTTGTCGAACTGTGTTTGTTTGTCTGCGCCGATGCCAGAGCGGAGCAGCACAACAAAAGAATCAAGACGCGTGTTGGTTTCCTCATTTTGTCCCTTGCCAAAATAGTCTAAGCGGTTTGCATCTCTGGCTGCGCTCGCAGGTTTCTATCAGCGAGCGCATCGCCGCTAACTCAAAACGCGCTGTCGAGACTGGCTTGCGAAACCAGGCTATTCCCGTTCGTCACAGGATGTCTTGTCCGAAGCAGGAACCATCTCAGTTTTTGCGCGCGGCGGTTGGGTGTATGACTTCGCGGCTGCTGGCATCTTTGCCAACCGTTTGCCAATCACCGGTAATCTCAATACTCGCTCCACTAGCTGCGTCGGCAAGCGTCTCTGTGAGATTCGGTCCTTCGAGCGCAAATCTTTGTTTGGACGAGTCTATCTCGATAAACCAGTTCGACTCTTCGCGTATGAGTGTGCCCGAAACGATGATCTCAGCGGAAGCGAGCACATAGCCCGTCTTCTTCAGCGCAGATTTAATCTTTGCGAAAGAGGCTTGCTTATCCGGCTTGGGCGTAAAGACTCCCAGACCGCGTTTGATGTCCACTATTTTTATGTCATCGCCTTTCGGCGCAAAATCCAGACGGCCCACGGCCTTCTTGACGTTAAACACGCAGTAGCCGCACAAGGACCCGGCAATCGTCATGCGTATCTCTTTTATCTCGGCGCGCGAATCGCTCACGTTGCCAAGCATCAACGCAATTCCGGCAAGCATCACCGCAATCGTTCGCTTCATCATTTCACCTTTGTATCTTCTGCGACTACTTCGGCAATGCTCTTGACGTAAAGCATGTTGCCTTTGACCCTGCCTTCAACCGAAACCAGCAGACCTTGTTCATCTTTGGTCTTATCCAATATTTCGGCCACCTTTTTATTTCCAGCCTTATCGAGTTTGTATATCTTACCGTCTTCGGTCATTACGGCATAACCGGCTCTTATGCAATGCGCCATTAGCGAGCATTCCTTCGTGTGCTCTTTCGCTTTCGTGAGCGCTTCCGGGTCATCCGCATAACTGTTGGCGCACATCATATCTACAAGATAACCTTTCAAATTTACTTGCTCTTTGCTGTTTGCAAACGCTGCTACCACAAAAAGTAAGCATAAGATCGTTGCAATGCCTTTTCTTAACATCGTGTTTTTCCTAAAGATATTATGCAAGGCTGTACGGGATTGCGCTGCATTTATCACGGTTTTTAGAGCATCGCTGCTGACTTGTCAGAAACTCCTTGTGAACTAGTTGACAACGTGGCTATGGTATTCCAATGGAATAGCAAAAACAACGTCGCTTCATCCTCATCAAACTATTGACAAACGAACCTTTTTGCTCACTGCAAGAGCACAGCGAATACTATCTCTAGCAGGCGCGATTTTCTACTCGCTCCGCCCCGAGCGCGTATCTGACAAGCGGTTTATTAAACTATGAAGCAGACTGCCGGTGCAAGCGTAGCGCACTTTGCCCGCCTTTGATCGCGCGGCCTGTGCCTGTTGAGAGCCATCGCTTTGCTCTGCTACAGTGAAGTCATTCCCGCGATGAACTACGAACTGAACTTTGAATATCTGATCGCGCGACTGACGCCGCAACTCGACGAGCAGCAGCTTGCCGGCGTCCATCGCGCGTATGATGTCGCCCGGACTGCTCATTCGGGGCAGACGCGCGACGAAGGCACGCCCTACATCGTCCACCCGGTGCGAGTAGCTGTGTCCCTGGTGGATGAACTGAGTCTCTACTCGCCAACGCTGGTTTGTTCTGCGCTGCTTCACGACGTGATCGAGGACAGCGATGTTACCCGGGATGACATCGGGCGAATGTTCGATGAACGGATCGCCGAAGTAGTGTGGCTGCTGACGAAGCTTGAAGACGTGAGCTTGCGCGACTACCTCGGTCGCATCGAAGCCGCCGCTCACACCGGTGCGCCGCTCGTGAAGCTTTGCGATCGACTCGATAACATGAGATCGGTCATCGACACCCCGAAGCTGGAGAAGAAACGCCGGTACATTCGGACAACGGAGGAGTTTTTCTTGCCGCTCGCCGCGCGAACGAATCAGTATCTTCACAGCGAACTTTGTCGCTCGCTTGACGAGGCCCGCAGCCACGTTATAGGCATTGGTTGAATCCCGCGTCAGGAGCGCACGCATGCGAAGGTTAGTCTTCTCCGCCGCCGCGATCTGCTCGGTTTGCGTGTTCGCGTTTGGACAGAAGGATGCCGCCGAGCTTGCGAGATTGCGACTACAACCGGGCGCATCTGCGTCGACTCCTATCGCCACTTAAGTAGCTGATTCCTAGCGAGATTTCTCGAACTGCCGGCTTTGAAAACCGAGCCTCGATCTAGTAAAATCAGGCTTGGTTGAGAAGCCCGAAAATCTTCCGGCACGCCTCCTAGCAACACAAAAGACGAGGCAGCAAAAAGCCGGGCCAGGCAGCCCGGCTTTGGAAAAGTTGCGCTTCGTGGTTGTGCAACCGGGCTTGCTGCGCGTAGGCGGGACGGTTGCAAACTCGACCATCATTGTCACGATCGCGGCGAATATCCGCGGCAAGACAACAGCCAGGTTCAACTGACTATATCAACGAAAGAGTGCGAAAGAGTGAAAGAGAATGGCAGAAGCTGCACATAAGATTCCAGTCAACATAGAAGAAGAAATGAAGCGCAGCTACCTGGACTACGCGATGAGCGTGATCATCGGCCGCGCGCTTCCCGACGCCCGCGACGGCCTGAAACCCGTACATCGACGCATCCTTTTTTCAATGCACGAGATCGGGCTGGTCCCGGGCCGGCCGTTCAAGAAGTCGGCGACCGTCGTTGGCGATGTGCTCGGCAAGTACCACCCGCATGGAGACACCGCCGTCTACGATTCATTGGTGCGAATGGCGCAGGACTTTTCGCTCCGCTATCCGCTGGTGGATGGCCAGGGCAACTTCGGTTCGGTCGACGGCGACTCGCCGGCTGCATATCGATACACCGAAGCGAGACTCACTCGCATCGCGATGGAGATGCTTGCCGACATAGACAGGGACACCGTCGACTTCGTTCCCAACTACGATGAGTCGCGTGAAGAGCCGACGGTTTTGCCGACCCGGTATCCGAATCTGCTGGTCAACGGCTCGGGCGGCATCGCGGTCGGCATGGCCACCAACATCCCGCCGCATAACTTGAGCGAAGTCATCGAAGCCACGATCTACCTCATTCAAAATCCCACCGCGCGCCTGAAGACGTTGATGGGCATGATACCCGGGCCCGACTTTCCGACCGGCGGATTCATCTACGGCCGCGAAGGCATCAAGAACGCCTACGAGACAGGCCGGGGCATGGTCATTATGCGCGCGCGGGCCTCCATAGATCGCGTCGGGCGCACCGGCGAAAGAATGGCCATCGTCGTCACCGAGATTCCTTATCAGGTGAACAAGGCCAAGCTGCTCGAGCGCATAGCCGAGCTGATCAACGATAAGAAGCTCGACGGCATTTCCGACTTGCGTGACGAATCGGATCGCGAAGGTATGCGAATCGTCATCGAGCTTAAACGCGACGCGATACCGGACATCGTGCTGAACAACCTGTACAAGCTGACTCCGATGCAGCAGTCGTTTGGCGTGATCAACCTCGCTATAGTCAACGGGCAGCCGCGTGAGCTTAAACTGATCGACACGCTGAACATCTTCTTCGAGCATCGGCGCGACGTAGTGCTGCGCCGCACGCGTTACGATCTGAGAAAGGCCGAAGCTCGCGCGCACATCCTCGAAGGCTTGAAGAAAGCGCTCGACAATCTGGATGCGGTGATCTCGCTGATTCGCAAATCGAAGAGCGCGCCCGAAGCTCGCGAGGCGTTGATGGAGCGATTCAACTTCAGCGAGCTGCAGGCGCGCGCCATTCTCGAAATGCAGTTGCAGAAGCTGACCGGCTTGGAGCGGCAAAAGCTGATCGATGAGTACAAAGAGGTCATTCAGCTCATCGCCGAGCTGGAAGAGATACTGGCTAACGAGTCGGTGCTCCGCAACCTCATCGTCAAGGAACTGCGCGAAGTCCAGAAGGAGTTCGGCGACAAACGAAGAACCGAGATCATCGAATCGGGCGCCGAGCTCACCCTCGAGGACTTGATCGCCGACGAAGACATGGCCATCACCGTGACCCATTCGGGATACATCAAGCGCACGCCGGTGTCCGTCTATCGCGCGCAGCGGCGCGGAGGTACGGGCCGCAAGGGGGCGACCACCAAGACCGACGATGTTGTCGATCATATCTTTGTCGCGTCGGCTCACAGCTACCTGATGATCTTCACCAGCAACGGCCAGGTCTACAGAATCAAGGTCCACGAGATCCCGGATGCGGCCGCGGCGGGACGAGGCAAAGCCATCGTCAATCTCGTCAACATCCCTCACGGTGAGAAGTTCGCCGGCATAGTTCCGGTTCGCGACTTTGAAGAGGGCAGGTACGTCATTATGGCGACTCGTAAGGGAACGATCAAGAAGACCGAGCTCTCACGATTTGCCAACATTCGAAGCGGCGGAATCATCGCAATGGGAATCGATGAGGGCGACGAATTGATCGCCGCCGAGATCACCGACGGCAAGAAGAAGATCTTCCTAGCCACGCACGAAGGAATGGCAATTTGCTTCGATGAATCCAAGCTTAGAGCTCAGGGACGTCAGGGCTCCGGCGTACGCGGAATTACGCTGGAGAAAAACGACTACGTAATAAGTGTCGCAGCCGTTACAGACGACACTGAGATGCTCTCGATCTCGGAGCACGGTTTCGGAAAACGTACGCAGCTCAAGGAGTATCGTGTCACGTCGCGCGGCGGCAAGGGCGTGATCAACATGAAGACCAGCGACCGAAATGGTCTGGTTGTCGCCGTATTGCCGGTCAACGACGAGAGTCAGATTATGATAATCACCAATCAGGGCAAACTGATTCGTATGGAGACAAAGGGCATTCGCGTATCGGGGCGATCGACACAGGGCGTCAAGCTGATCGATGCTTCCGACGGCGACCTGGTATCGTCGGCTTCGCTGATCGAACGTCAGCAAGACGCGACCATAGAGCCGGAAAGCTAGCGATAGAGACGTTGACAAAGACGATTTCAAGTTCTGTACTGGCGTCCCTCGCTGGACGCCCGTCGTTACCAGAATCTTCTCGAGGGACACCCGAGGGGCGCCCACAGAGGGACGCCCGTCCAGGGCGAGCGCTTTCCGTTTTTTTCGCGCTGCTGATCGTAGCATTTCTCGCCGGAGGGTGTGATCGCGATGTAGAGCAATCGCTCTCGCGGGCGGTTGAAGCATGGGATTCCGGTGACTACAAGCGCGCGGCCGAGGAGTATGAACGTTACCTCGAGCATAATCCAGCCAGCGAAAAAGCTCCGGAGGCGAGATTCCAACTCGCGAACATCTATTACTTCAAGTTGCGCGGCTACGATCAGGCGCGATCTCACTACACCGCTTTCGTCGAGCAGAACCCGTCACATCCATCAGCCCAGTTGGCGCGCGAGCGCCTTGCCGAAGTGCTCGGCGAAATGGGACGTTCCTATGAAGCGATCGCCGAGTATGAGAACCTGAACCCGCAAGACTCGGGCGAGCGCCGCCGCATTCGATTGCGAATTGCGGATCTTTACTTCGCGCAGAGAAACTACAGCCAGGCGCTGACCGAGTACGAAAAAGTCATCGAGCTGGTCCCTTACGACGAGCTGAGCGAACAGGCGTATTTGCGCGAAGCATCGATCTATCACATCGAGCGCGGGCAGTATCAACAAGCGTTACCGATTTATCAGAAGCTCGGGTCGATGAGCAGCGATCCGAAGGTCCGAGTGCGCGCGGCGTACGGTCTGGCTGATTGCTATGCTGGGATGTATCAGTTTGACGAAGCGATAAAAACGTTGCGCGCGATCAAGGACGATCCCGAACAAACTGACGTTGGGCGTCGAGTGGCCGAACTCGAACAGCAAAAGCGCGAAGCAGCTCAGGCGAGAAGCGGACTGGAAAGGTAGAAGGCGGAAGGCAGAAGGCGGAAGGCAGAAGGCAGCGTGACGACTCGAAAACTGCTTCCTGCTGCCTTCTGCTTACTGCCTTCTGCTTTCTGCCTTCTGCCTTCTGCTTACTGCTTACTGCTTTCTGCCTTCTCGTTCTCTACCCACACCGCTCCGTCCTCGAAGTACTCCTTCTTCCAGATCGGCACAATCTTCTTCAAATGATCGATCGCGTAGTGGCAAGCTTCGAACGCGATCTTGCGATGGGCGGAGGTTACGACAATGACCACGCTTGACTCTGCTATGTCGATGCGGCCAAGGCGATGAATAATGCCGACGCGATTGACGGGCCAGCGCCCGTGGACCTCGCGGCCGATCTGTTCCATTGTGCGACGGGCCATTTGCTCGTAGCCTTCGTATTCGAGGTACAGCGTCCGGCGGCCCTTCGTATTGTTGCGGGCAACTCCGTCGAAGATCACCACCGCGCCCGAGTCTCCTTCGAGGAGTCGCGCTCGGAGGCCGGCGATGTCGATCGGTTCACGAGTGATTTCGAAGATGTCGCGGCTTTCAGCTTCGCCGCCGCTCACAGGGGGAAGCACCGCGAGCTGGTCGCCCTCCGAAAGAGGATGCGAAGGCGCGGCGTATTCTTCATTGACTGCGAACAACAAACTCCGCTCCATCTCGGCGAGCCTCGGGTGGCGTGATCTGAGAATCGCAAAAGCGCTTTCGACTGTAGCCGGCGCGTCCAATTCGAGATCGAGACTCGACGACCCGACCCATTCGCGAGCCTGACCGAATAATAGAGCGGTGATGCGTACTGTGTTCGGCATGGGTGCAGAGTCCGTAGTCCGTGGTCCGTAGTCCGTAGTCCGTGGCTCTCTCGCCATCAACTCGCATCGAAGAGCTACGGACGACTGACTACGGACCACGGACCAGTTCCACATCCTCGATCTTCGAATCTTCAATCTTGAAAGCACGCAGTTCAACGCGCGGTTCAAGCGAGATGATAAAGTAGAACGCTTCGGGGTAGAAAGCCATCTCCACATCCGACGCCGACGGGTAAGCCGGCGTCCGCGGATGAGAGTGATAGACCCCAAGCAAAGCCTGGCCTGCTTCGCGGATGCGCCGCGTCGCCGCGAACAACTCTTCGGGCGTCGCGAAGTACCTGGTCTCAGGTTTGTCGGCGTCGTTGCGAAGCTGATGAATATCGGTAATCAAGCCGTTGCTGCCGCTGAGCAAGCCGCAGCATTCGGCAGGGTGAGTTCGACGCGCGTGTTCTTCTATCGCGGCAGCGATCGCGTCTGTGATCTGAACGAGCGTGTCGCTCAACCGGAGGCCTCCGCATCGAAGTCTGTCGCTGTGGATTCTACCACAGCTGAGCGCGGGCGTTAGCCCGTGGCAGCTCCGCATATCGAAGGACCACTAGCACAGTGAAATGGAGTTGAGTCGTTCGAGTGTTCGGCCCGGTCATAGCATACGCTATCGAACCGCGAGTGTTACTTTGCCGCGCCGGATCATCCGGGATTGTTTCGTCCTTCCATGCCTTCGCAATGGCTGGATCGCCGGGTACGCCGAACTGCGCGATGAAACCGGCACGCACTCGGAAGAAGCGCGAGTCGTCAAAGAACCCGGCGCGCGCAAGGTCATAAAAACGATCAACGCCACGAGGGGCCCACTCTCGATGAGCCTCGATGACGAAGCTTCCCTTGCTGGTTTCAAGTCTCACCTTGAACACGTCCGGCGCTCGCTGGCTCCATAGCTTGTGCTTTGGATTCATCAACGCCGCTCGTGATACTTGAGCTAGCATGTCTTGACCCTTTTTTTTGAAGTGACCGAGGCAGTATGTCGAATACACCAGCGACTCGATAGCCTACCCTTAAGGCTCATGCTTGGAGTCAAGCATAATATCGGAGGAGTACGGTTCTTGTCATTAGTTACCGAAGCGGGTTTCGTGGATGAGTTAGGTCAATTCCGTGTCCCAGGTGGAGCACGACACGGCCGGGATTAGAACGGAGCGGGCTCAGACGGAGACTCAAGGGGCAGTCACCCCATTCTTCTTTCGCTGGTTTGTCAGAGTACCTGAATCAATAGTCTTGCCGGTGCGCGAAATAACCTGGAAGTGCATCGTGTCGTCGACAATCTCGATTAGCATGAAATGCATGTCTTGATCGAACGACTTTGCGGTGACTTGCGATACTCCGACGTCGCCGGCTCTCAATTTGCCGCCAGCGCCAGAGATGAAATAGTGAATCCCCTTTTGTGGCTTTAACCTCTCATAGAAGTGTTCGTGGCCGCTAAACACAACATTTACTCCGTGCTTTACGAATATAGGCTCGATGACCTCTCGTAGCTGCTTGTCGGAACCGTGCGCTTTGCCCGACGAGTAAGGCGGATGATGGAAAAAGCAAATCTTCCACTCGGAGTTGTTCTTCGATAGTTCGTCTTCCAACCAATCGACCTGCCGCTTATCCATGTAGTTGCTGTTCAGCGAGTAGAAAGTAGCATTGCCTTTCTTGAAGCTGTAATACTCTTTGCCATTCATGTTGAAATGGTCGTACATACGCTGGTTGGCGTCGTCGTGGTTTCCGAGCGTGGCGTAGAACTTCAATTTGGCGTCCAATAAAACCTTGTAGACACTCTCGAATTTTTTGTCATAGTCCTTTGCGCTGTCTCCCCCGTAGAGGTTGTCGCCCATCATCAGGACAAACTCGAAGGGGAAAACCTTCTTATATCGCACCATCATATCGGCTATCTGTTGTTGCTTGTCAGTGCCGGAACCTGTATCGCCGATAATCGCAAATCGGACTGAGCCTTCTTTTGTGGGTAAACTGACTTGCAGGGTCTCATTAGAAGTCGCCGGCCCTTTCTGGCAAAAGACGTTTTCTACGAAGCCACTAACAGCCAAGAAAGCGATTGTCATCGCCGAAGCAACAAGGCGTTTCATCCTGACCTCCTCTGGCGCTTACTTAAGGAGCGCGTTCATCATGTAGTCAACAATCAGGCCATTCTCTCTATCAACCAATAACAGATGCCGGCCGACGAAACGATACTTCACTTGTTTTGGCAGTTGAGGAAGTTTCAGCAAAAGCGTAGGCGGAATCTGCGTCAACTCTTTAGTCTCCGGATAAGGGTAATTGACTCGCAGGGGGACGCCTTTGGTATCCGCCTCCAGAATCGTTTCGCGCAATTGCTTTCTATCCGTTCCTTTGAACTCCGTTTTGATCGTATTGCGTATGTAACTGGCAATGTCCGAACTGAGAATATCTCCGGGCTTCGCGTTAGCTCTTGCTTTCCTCACGATATCTTCAAAAGCTTTCTTGTGCGCCTCTATTCGCTCAGGTTTGGCCTGGTTCGAAAGGCCGGGGAGTTTGCCTTCCAGCCGTTCCCGGAGCCTGACATATTCCTTGACACGTTTTTCAAACCTCTTAACTGTCTTCTTCTGGCTAGCCGTCTGGGCAGGTTCAGAGGGCTGCTTCTGAACCATGAAACGAGCTTCAGCCAGAGAGGAAATCGTCAGGAGCGCCACGCAGAGCAATATTACCGTGCAGACGGTAACAGCCACGGTCTTTGTTCTCTGTCGCACCAGCATAGAAGTCGCACCATCGTAGAAGCCGCACCAGCATAGAAAGAGCAAGAAAGAGCAATAAGGATGCCACCCTGGCCTACAAAGACTTGCTGAAAGGGTCGGTTCGCCAAGGAGTCTTTGATCGGCCCTTTATTCGCGGACGAGTTATTTTATTCTTATTCGCGCGGGCGACAAATGAACCGTTTTACACCTAGGAAGAGTGGCTTATCTCTTGCACTGATGGCTTTAGTCTGCGCCGATGTAGGCGCGGCATACAGTATCGCAGCGAGATTGATACATCGGCCGCTAGATGCATCGTTACATTGGCAACGATGGCCAAGAAGCAATGCGTGGCGGCTGTAGTTGACGCCCTGGCGAAACAGCGCTATTTCGAGGAGAGATGGCGAGGAACAAGCGTTATGAAACGAAAGGCTTCAAAGTTAGGGCGATTCTTAGTCCTGGCATCGGTGCTGGGACTCGTTTCTTCGGCGAGGCTGCTGCTCGATCAACCGCTGAAGGCCTCAACAACTGGAAGCCAGCCGGCGTCCGTTTCCGATCTCTCTACTACCGAGATTACGGGCGACGCCATCTTTACGAAGTTGGTTGAATTCAACCGCCTCAGAGAGTCTCGTTTGCAGCAATATTCGGTGCAGAGTACCTATCGGGTGCAAAACCACAAAGGCGAGATGCGCGCGGAGACTCAAGCATTGTTGCGCTATCGCGCGCCTGACACCAAGGAGTTCAAGATTATCTCTGAAAAAGGGTCAGGGCTCATTCGCAGTCGCGTCTTCAAGCCGTTGATGGATGTCGAAGTCGAAACTGCCGCCGAGCGCAACCGACTCGACAGTTCGATCACTCCTAACAACTACACGCTTGCTCTGCTCGGTGAAGAGGAGGTGGCAGGCTCTCACTGCTTCGTCGTGCAAGCCACTCCGAAGCGAGCAGACAAGTATCTGTTCAAGGGGAAAATATGGATCCACTCCGTCGAGTTTGCGATCGTCCAAATTGAGGGCCAGCCCGCCAAGAGCCCCTCGGCTTGGATCACGCGAGTGGACTTCGTGCGGCATTACCAGAAGATCGGAGAATTCTGGCTGCCGCTCAAAAACAAATCCATAACGCGAGTCAGATTCTTTGGGAAAAATACCTTGACCACTGACTACGATAACTACGAGATCAATCAGGTTGGCATCGCTAGAATGACAGAGAGCAGCTTGAACCGGAGAGCCCACTAGTTTCTTCTGTCTGAATGAACACCTCTTAACCGAGCAGCATCATTTTTTTTCGCGCCGCTCGATCTTAGACCAGGTATCCCGAAGAACGATCGTCCTGTTGAACACCAGCTTCCCGGACGCTGAATCCGGATCTACGCAGAAGTAGCCCAGTCGTTCGAACTGATACCGCGAGCCGGGCGCTGAGTCCCGAAGGCTCGGCTCGGCCTTGCAGCCGGACAGCGCCTCGAGTGAGTTCGGATTCAGATTGGCCGTGAAGTCCTCGCCTTCCTCAACCTCATTCGGATTCTCTTTCGTGAACAGCGTATCGTAGAGACGAACCTCGCAGTCTACCGCGTGCGCCGCTGAGACCCAGTGAATAGTTGATTTGACCTTGCGCCCGTCCGGCGTCGCGCCGCCCCGTGTCGCCGGGTCGTACGTGCAATGCAGCTCCACTACATTCCCGCCGGCGTCTTTCACTGCACTGTTGCAAGTGATCAGGTAGCCGTAGCGGAGACGGACCTCGCGGCCCGGCGCGAGCCGGAAGTATCCCTTAGGCGGGTCTTCACGAAAATCGTCCTGTTCGATGTACAGCACCTTCGAGAACGGAACGCGGCGGCTTCCCATGCTCGCGTCTTCGGGATTGTTGACGGCGTCCATCTCCTCGACAAGATCGTTCGGATAGTTGTCGATGACGACGCGCAGTGGCCGCAACACCGCCATGACGCGCGGCGCACGCTTGTTCAGGTCTTCACGGACGAAGTGCTCGAGAGCCGCGAGCTCCACTGTGTTGTTCGTCTTGGATACGCTCAGACTTGCGCAAAAGCTGCGGATGGCTTCCGCCGTATAGCCGCGCCGCCGCATCCCTGACAGCGTGGGCATGCGCGGATCGTCCCAACCCTTTACTCGGCCATCCTGCACCAAAGTCAGCAGCTTGCGTTTGCTCAGGAGCGTATAGGTGAGGTTGAGCCGGTCGAACTCAAACTGCCGCGATGGAAAGATGCCGAGCTGTTCGATAAACCAGTTGTACAATGGCCGGTTGTTTTCGAATTCGAGAGTACAGATTGAGTGGGTCACCTTCTCGATCGAGTCCGACTGGCCATGTGCGTAGTCGTACATAGGGTAGACGCACCATTCATTGCCCGTCCGGTGGTGCTCCATGTGAAGAATCCGATACATCACCGGATCGCGCATACTCAGGTTTGGGGATGCCATATCGATTCTCGCGCGCAAGGTTCGGGAGCCATCAGGAAACTCACCTTTCTTCATGCGTTCGAACAGGTCCAGGTTCTCTTCGACGGAACGTTCTCTGTATGGGCTCTCCCTGCCCGGCTCGGTCAGCGTGCCCCGGTACTCGCGAATCGCAGCCGCAGTGAGATCACACACGTAGGCTTTTCCCGCTTTGGTCAACTGAACGGCCCACTCATAGAGTTGTCCGAAGTAGTCGGAAGCGTAAAACAGACCGTCCCATTCGAATCCCAGCCAGCGGACGTCTTCCATAATTGAATCGACGTACTCGGTCTCTTCCTTGGACGGATTTGTGTCGTCGAAACGAAGATTACACTTGCCGCCAAACTCCGCCGCCAGCCCGAAATCGAGACATATCGCCTTAGCGTGCCCGATGTGCAGGTATCCGTTTGGCTCGGGAGGAAAGCGAGTTTGCACCCGGCCGTCATGTTTGCCAGCCTTGACGTCCTGGATGATGATGTCGCGAATAAAATTAGACCGGCCTGACGATTCAACTGGCATCGCGCCGGAGTCAGATTCCGAGTTCATTTGTTTGTATTATCTCCTATGCAAGCACTCTGAGGCGCAGGTATCAGATACGGATTATATATCGAGTTCGCGAAGTGCCGCGAGAAGATACCCAGCGAGTCTCTTTCGCGCATTGGTTGCTTAGAGCTACAGCGAGCGTCTCCAGTCGTCGGGTTATCCGCAGGTCACCCCGAACGATAGCTATATTGTCGCCTGCCTAAGGCCGGACAAGACCAACTGCCCGGATGACCCGGGCCCAGACCATGACTTCGGCCAATCCCCGATCCTTGTGACTTTGGCTGGAGGCGGCCGGGCACTGGTCGTGGGTCAGAAGTCTGGAGTTGTACACGCGGTGGATCCAGATCAGAAGGGCAAGATCCTCTGGCAGACACGGCTCGGGAAGGGAGGCGCCCTGGGGGGAGTTATGTGGGGCTCGGCGGCTGATCGCCAGAACGTGTACGTTGCCAATTCGGACGTGGCGTTTGTCGCGGGCGGCGGCAGAGGATTGGTTCTGGATCCCAAAGCCGGCGGCGGACTTTTTGCGCTGGATCTGAAAACGGGCAAGATACGGTTCAAGGTCCCGCCCTCAGATTGTGGAGATCGGAAGCAGTGCAGCCCGGCGCAGGCGGCGGCCGTAACGGCGATTCCCGGAGTGGTGTTCTCCGGAGGGGTCAGCGGCTACTTGCGCGCCTACGCGACCCGGGACGGCAGCCTGCTGTGGGAGGTCGACACCACGCAGGACTACATTACCGTGAATGGCGTGAAGGGGAAGGGCGGCGCTATGGAGGGACCCGGTCCTACGGTGGTGGAGGGGATGCTTTATGTAAACTCGGGCTACGGATCGTGGGGCGGAATAGCGGGGAACGTACTGCTGGCCTTCTCGGTCGACGGGAAGTGATTGTTGATTCTCAGATGCAATCAACCATATTTCTTCGCGGGTTTTTCGCGAACGGCTAACGGCGTGGGGGAGGATGTCAGCCCTTCCAGCACGACAGCGGGGACTTTGCCTGATCCGAGGACCTCTTTCGCATCGAGAATCTCTATGCCCACGAGCTTTTCCCCTTCACCAATGTTCAGGGCTACCTCCTCGTTCAGGCGCACCGTGCGGCATTCGTGCTTGCCCTCGACGAATCGAATGTAGAGCGCGTCAATTTCTGAGTCGTAGCTGATCTTCATCGTTGTGTCTCCGTTAGAAGTAAAACGTGTAGACTGTAATGACAACTATCTCTTTCGCTTCCTCCGTGATGACGGGAGCGACCTGCTTGATGGGATAAACCTTTCCCTGCCACGCTCGCCCATGAGGAAAATTGTAGCGGCACATTTCGCGCCCGTGTTTGGCAGGCTCGCGTGAACCTTTCTGAATCGCCGCCTTCACCTCGGCTTCAGTCGCGCCACGTTCCGCTGACTGTTCCTTCGCGTGTTGGTCAGGCGAATCCGTTTCATTTCTTTTGGGCGATTCCTTCCACGATTTGGATTTCTTCCGGTGTCATTCCATAGAGCGCATACACCAACTGGTCAATCTCCCGCTCCAACACGCTCACGTCGCCGCGGCGTCCCGCCGCCACGCCGCGAGCTTGGGAAAGCGAGCGCGAGAGCATCAATCTCCAAACCCGCGCGCTCGCGGGTCCATTTCAGGAGTTCTGGTTTAATATCAACACGAATCACGTGATCAAACTCATTCCAAATGCGCTGCTGCTCACTTTTCGTTATCGTCTCGCCCAGTCTCCTCGGGGGCGGCGTCGTGCTCAGAAAAGACCCGGGCAACACGCGTCGGCGATTTGCTTCCAGAGCGGAAGCCAGTTGCAACGCATCGTAACCGCGCAGGGCGTAGCTCTCGGCCAGCCGCAAGGCCTCGATCACGATGCTTTCCGTGGTGGCAGTCACGGCCAGCCGCTCGGTGAAATCACGCCGCAACCGTTTGACCGGCTTATGAAATTGATCTGCCGCGAGCTTGAGGCCTTTATGCCGCCGCGCGAGCGCCGCGCAAACTTCGACCTCGGTCAGGCGTGCGGCGTAGATTGCGTGGTGGGCCGAAGGCCGCCAGAGACTCAGCACGAAAGCCGTGCCGGTTTCTCTGATGAAGCGCTTGGCGAGCGCGCTGCTGTCGAAAAAGTAGGCCGCCATCTGCACCTCGAGCCAGCCTCAGATACGCTCACGAATGATCTGTTCGGACAAGGGTTCGCCTGCGATCTCAGGCGGCTCGTATTCGTCGAACTCTTCGTCGGTCATCGTGCGAGTGGGGATGTGCGCGAAGAAACCCTCGGTCAGCATCTCCAATTCGAACTCACGCTCGCGCTGGGCGGCGGCATCAGCGGTCAACGCCTCGGCTGTCGACAGCGCTTGCTGAAGCTGTTCGGCCAGCGCGCGTTGTTCGGAAAAGGGCAGCTTTTGAATCGCTCGGAGAATTTCAGTTCCAGACATTGTGGTTACCTCGCTCACGAAACGGGGCTGTCAATTGCTCCCGGACAGCGAACAGTGTAAAGCAGTTGGCAACAACCCTCAACTCTGAAGGAGAACACCCCGGACTACATTACCGTGAATGGCGTGAAGGGGAAGGGCGGCGCTATGGAGGGACCCGGTCCTACGGTGGTGGAGGGGATGCTTTATGTAAACTCGGGCTACGGATCGTGGGGCGGAATAGCGGGGAACGTACTGCTGGCCTTCTCGGTCGACGGGAAGTGATTCTTGACTCTCAGCTTTTTGTCGGGCTGAACGAAAAGGAAATTCAGGATGGTAGTGAGTGGGACCGACTTCGACGCGGGAGCTGAACTACTGGTGAACAACGGTGAACAACATATCGCTCTCACTTGGGAGCTCGAGCACGACTGAACTTGTAGGCCAGCTCATCAATGCGTTAATCTAAGCGCCGGGCGAGTTGAGCGTTCAGGTTCGCAACTCAACCGGGAAGACTTCGAATACCCTCAAGCTAACGGTAAGTCCGTAGTTTCTGTGCGCCGTCCAGCGACGAATTGCAAATCTGCAGGCCTGACCCTCGCCCCGCTTCCGCCCGCGTAAAAGTCACCGGTCTTGAACTCGGGCGCGAGTCTAGCATCGTCAAATCAGTAGAAGAGGCGAACTGAAAACGTCTCCTGAGTTACAGTGCCGCCAGCAAAACAATCGCAAAGAAAACAGCACACTCGACGGATTTTCTTCGCCCGCACTCTCAACGATAACGAGAACAGACGGAGAGGCTAGAACTTCGCTGCCAGCGTTTCGTTGTCAGCGCCATCCCCAATCATCATTGTGATTGTTTCAGTTTTTAGGTTTATCCAGAAGCGTCCGTTTCGGTCACCGCGATTCGTGGCCAGACAGCGTGTTACACGAGTGGTGATGTCGGTCGGAAACTGACTGGCAAAGCTGGTACCCCATCCTTTGCCGACGAAAAGTTCCCCGTCAGCATTCTGGTTAGCTGGGATTCCCCAAGAGGATTTCTCCTGTCTCGAAATAAAATCGGTTGACATGGGTAAATTGTTCCTCCAAATTCAATGTGACAATAATCCGGGCAGCGCAAAGGAGTTATATCTTACAATACATCAGTCGGCTGTTCTAGTTGAAAACCCTCAGCTCCTTCTGGGGCCTTTCCAAGAAAATACGCCTGATTTTGAAACACGTAAACCACATCTCCATCGGGCGTCACTGTAATCCTATTAATCCGATGGCCTTTGCTGTGCGCATCGGTAAGGGCACGTTGGATCTGTTCGGTTGCAACTCGTTTTTGAGGGTCGGCAATTCGCTCCAGCGGAAGTATAAACCTAATCTGTCCGCGTTCCTTTCGGGCCACGAGACGCCGATCACGCTGAAGGACATGGAAAGTTTCACCGCGCACCTTTGCAAGCGGATAAGGGTCGCCCCCGGACGTGGCCTCGTCAGATGATCCCACGTCGCTTCCCGACGAGGACTCTGGTGCAGACGTGAGTTGGCCTAAATAAAGTCCGCGCCAGGCACCTAGAGCATCCTTTTCCAGGGCGAACACAAGGAACTTCTGAGGGGTAACTCGGAATCGCCCGGCTCGTCTGTGCCCGAGAACAAGTAGCTGCCGCAACTCCTGGTTGGGTTGAATCGGGATTCCATTTTCGTCGCGGATGTTGCCTTGCGTATCGAGAGAAAATGAAGCTCCTTGGCTCAGATCGCCAGGATACTCATCACCTGGGGCCAGGGCTAAGGTCATCACTTCATCCTCCGAGATTGGCGGGCGACGCGGAGGTTCGCTGGTCGGAATTGGTGCGGAACCTGTCAAAGGATCCCAGCGATAATATTCATTGCGTTCGGCGCCGATGAAATGTTCCCAATCGGCTTTCTCGTAGATGAATTCATCGACCGTGTCCCGCGTATACAGGACAAACAGTTTCGCTGTCTTCTCACTGCCGTCGTTAAGGCTATTCTTTCTCAAAAGGCGTCCGAGCGTCTGGATTCGTTGTCTGACCGACGCTGAAGCAGCCACAACGATTCCGATGTCTGCTGCGGGCACGTTAAACCCCTCGATAAGAGATCGCGCGGAGACAATGACACGAGCGATACCGTCTCGAAACAGGTGAATCGATCGTGCTCGCATCGAATCGGGGAATCCGCTATGCTCGGCAACAACTTGGAACCCTAGCTCTCGGAGCTTCGCGAACAGACTCATTACTTCTTCGATGCTCTCGTGAAACAGAATTGCATTGGCTTTGGGATTTTGAGCAAGATGCTGCTGTAGAATCTGTACTACTGCTGCGGAGCGTGACTCAGTTTTATATAGCAACCGCTTCCGGTCGCCGAGGAGCGATATGTATCGTGCAGCCCTCCTGTCCCCCCTACTGGCCTGGGACTTGCACCACCGAATCAGCCCGAGGCCCCTGCGGTTCCTAGTCTGGAGGTCGCCTTGCAAGTCGGTTATCTCTCGACTCACTCGCTTGTATTCCTTGGACTCCAGTTCCGACAGCGGTAGACCATAGTGGATGATACGAAACGGCGGGAGTATCCCCTGCTGTATGGCTTCTGCATAATTCAGCTCGAAAACAACGTTACCGAGCTCTTGGCCAATCACGGTGGATTCAAAGGGGAGGACACCAGATGAATTGACGTCTTCACCATTCTCGGCTTCTTCGGAAATATCTGTTTCCCGCTCTGGAGTGGCGGAAAGGCCGAGCGAATATGCTCGCTTAGTTTCAAACACGCGGCGCATCTCTGCCGCGCCGGCTCTATGACACTCGTCCACAATCAAGAGCAGACGGTCGGATATCCCTGATCGCTGGACGTCCTGAGCAAGTTTCTTTGAGGCTGAGTTCAGGACCGCGATGATGATTCGAGCACCGGCTTCGAATGAGTCGGATTGCCCAGCTCCAACAAAGCCGATGCAAGCCGGAGGTAGATTGGATCCCTTCAGGATTTCGCTGCGCCACTGGTCTAAGAGCACAATAGTTGGGACAACTATTGCAACGCAGAGGTCCGAAACAGTCGTCTGCTGCAGTCGCTCAATGATGGCGAGCGCGAGTGTTGTCTTGCCAGCACCGGTAACTACTTTGACGACTCCTCGTTTGTTGGCAGTAAACCAGGCGTCCAAACAACTGCTCTGCCAATCGTGAAGCACGAGATCACGTGTCAATTCCCAAAGATCCGGTAAGATCGCAGTCTTATCCTCAGTGGCGTCGGTAAGCTGACCGGAAAGCACGCCCGCATCTTGAGCTTCCCTTTGATTTCGCCAGAAATCGATTTCCTGAAATTGCTGAAACTTGAGCTCTTCTTCTGGGGTTAAGCGCAATGCTGGTGCCATCTCATGACGATGATACCTTGGCCCAACAGTGACAGCAATGTCTCCAACATGAAATGACCAAATCCAGCCGATGTTTCAGCATTGAGAGGGGCACACGAGCCGGCGGCCAGAGCCCCTCGAAGTGTTTTGCAGAACTATCTGTGTACCTCTATAGTTTGCTCCGCTTCATTGCTCGCCTAAAACTTTACTCACTGAGCGCCTTCAGCAGGGCGTCCTTCGCGTCAGCGTAATACACAACAGTGACCTTGGTGGCCAACTCATCAGGTAGCTCGAAGAGTTGTTTGCGAGCGGAGACAGGCAGAGGATTCTCTTGATCGCGCCGGAGATGGATGTCGGCTTCGATCTCTCGCAAGAGTATGACGCAGCGCGTCAACTATTTGGCGCCGAGGAATGAGGTAGCCCATCGATAATGAGGGCGTTTCCAAAGCCGAGCTCGCGGCGCGCTTGGGTACGAGCAGGCCGAGGACAGGACACAGATGACTCGAAGACTCGATTACCGCAACAGCGTGCTTGATGCGTACCCCGAGGTCTACACCCCGGCGGCGCTTGAGGCGTTGGAGGTCCTGGCGCCACTCAACCGTGACCGGCGCGAGCTGATGGCAAGGCGCATCGCACTGCGACTGACGCGGGAACGCGGAAGGCAGCACTAAAACGTCAAGAATCTCACTCCCTGGCTGATGCGATAAACGCTTGGTAATCGGGAAAGCTTGACTGCATCGCGGGCAACCAACTCTGGCCTAGCACAAGCAGCGCAGTTGAAAGAGCTTCGCAATCCGAAGGCGAAGGCCCTGTAACCGCAGCAGCCAGCACCCCCCTTGCAGGCTCCCCTGTGCATGGGTCGAGGACATGCCCGTACATACAACCATCTACGTTGAACCATTTGCCGTGCGCCGCGGAAACCGAAAGCCCCGTATTGTTAAGCTCAATCATCATCGGCTTGTCACCATCACCGAGAGGAGCGCTCAGACCTATCTTCCATCCCGCTTCCAGAGGTGGAGCGCCAACTGCGAAAATGGAGCTTGTCCCTCCGTGCAGCAGCGCGCTCGTTATCCCGTTTTCCTTCAAAATGCTGATCGCGCGCTCGATAGCATAGCCCTTCCCGTACCCGCCCAAATCAAGCTCGACGCCTGGCTGCTTGAAGCGAACCGTGAAATCTTCTTCACATAATTCGACGTAACAGTTCCTTCAACAGGGTCTTCAGTTTTTTGTATTTCTGGCTCATCGGATTCCCCTCAGGGTTGTAGCCAGTCTGTGACCGGCCGCGACAGGAACTCCCCGACCGGAATGCCATCGCTTCCCACAAGCAAGGTGCGCGTCGCTTTGAATGCCTCGCTGAATGCGGCCAAGCCGGGCAGCGCGACCGGGGCGCGGCCGCTCTTCACCTCGATCGCCACAACCACACGGCCCGCGCGCAGTACGAAATCAACTTCCCGGTTGCCCTCGCGCCAGTAGAACAGCTCGCACAAACCGCGGGCCGCGGCGTTGGCAGTAGAGGTATTGCTCGAGCGAACAGCCAAAGGCCGTGCGCATCTCGGCGAAGGACCAGTGCGGCATGTGCAGGATCTCGAAGCGTCCGGCCAGGCTTTCGGCGAGCCCGCGCTGCACGAGTAGCGGCGCGGAGCCGAGCAGCACCACCCGCAGCGGCAGGCTGGCATGGGTGTCCTCGTCCCAGAGGCGTTTCACTGCGTCAGACCAACCGGAGACTTTTTGTGCTTCGTCCACAGCCAGCACCGCGCCGCGCTTGCCGGCGTCCTTCGCCACGATGCGGGCGCGCTCCCACTCGCGCCCAGCCATGCCGTATCGCGCAACGCCGGTTCGTCGGCAGAGACGAAAACATTGGGACGATCTATCCCCGCCAGCACCTGCTGAACCAGAGTGGTCTTGCCGACCTGACGCGGTCCGGCTACGACGTTAAGAAATCGCCGGGGCTCACCGAGACGGGCTGCGAGTACGGCGGCGTAATCAGGCTGAAATGAAGGGTTTGGCAATCCGCTCATTATGATGAGTAGTTTTACTCAGTATCATGAGCAAACACAAGCTCTCCAGATGTTTACAGAGAGGTCAGCGCGTTCAGTATCCAATGGGGCCGAGTGAATCTTGTGGGAAATCAGCCGGCGGAGGCTCACACCGACCGGATCACTGTCATCGGGTTGGTGCGAGAGGCGCGCAGCGCCGGGTGCAGACTCGCCAGCACCGCGGTCACGATCCCGACAAGAGTCATCATGACGTATGTAGCTGGATCCGTCGTGCCGATTCCGAACAGAAAGTGTTCCAGGGTCTTGGCCGCCAGCATAGCGACCAAAACGCCTCCTGCGGCGCCCGAGAGGGCCAGCAGGAATGCCTGGCGTACCGTCAGAATGAGAATGCTGCGCGGCGTGGCTCCGACCGCAATCCGGACTCCGAACTCCTGGGTGCGCCGGGCGAAGGCATGATTCGTCATACAGTACACGCCGACAACGACGAGAAGCACTGCGAGAGCGGCAATGACGACCATGAGTTCGGTCAAGGCCCTTTCGGGCGCCGTGACCCGCGCCAACAACGCGTCCATCGACTGGCACTCGAACACCGGTTGGCCGCGGTCGACCTCCTGGAGGGCTTCGATCACCGTTGGAGCTGCAACCATCGGATCGCCCGAGGTTCTGATGACAAGCCGGCCAGCCGAGAACGAATGCTGAAGAAGCGGCACGTAGATTTCCGACGCCACGGCCGACCTGAGACCGAGATCCTTCACGTCGCCCGCAACGCCGACGATCTGGACATTCGAGGGCGCGTCGCCTACGTCAACTTCCAGCCAGGCGCCCACGGGATTCGTCCCGGGCCAATACTGCCGGGCCATAGTCTGATTGATGATTGCGACCTTGGCGGCTCCGGCGGCGTCGCTTCCATCGAAGTAACGCCCGGCAAGCAGCGGAATCCCCATCGTCCGCAGGTAGTTTGCACTGCACACTCTGACCTCAGCCGTGTTTTCTTCGTTCACCGACTCCGGCTGGCTGGCGAGATTGAAGTTCGTGGAGAAGAAGTCTCCACTCAGCGGCAGCGCATTCACCGAGGCGGCTGCTCGAACGCCCGGCAGCGCCGCGATGTGCTCCAGCATCCTTTCAATCAGGGCGGCACCCTGGTCCTGGCTTCCTTCAGGCTTCGCTGCCTCCGATTGGGCTTGCTGCCGTTTTGACAGATCCAAAGCCATCGTCAGCAGGTGATCGGTAGCAAAGCCCACGTGGCCTTCGGTGAGGTTTACGAAACTGCGAGTGATCAGCGCGGACAGAATCAGCAACACGGTCAGGACGCCTATTTGCACTATCACCAGCCCGCTGGCTTTTCTCTTCTCTCCGCGGCCCGCCGTCTGGCCGTGGCCCGTGCGCAGCCATTCTCGCGCGCGATCTGAGGAGGTGGCTTTGATCGCTGGAAGCACGACGGCGGCCGCCCCGACCAGCAGCGAGAGCAGGATGGTGAAGGCCAGCACGCGGTAGTCGACCATCATCACTTCGGCGCGGAACAAGTTCGCCGGAACAAAATCCCTGAGTTTGGCGGCCGACCCGATCAGTATCACAAGACTGAGCGCGCCCGCTACCCCGGCGAGGATCATGCTCTCTATCAGGAGCTGACGAATCAGCCGCCAACGAGTGGCGCCCAGAGCGCTCTTGATCGCGATGGATCGCTGGTAGGCGCCGGCGCGGACAAACATGAGAGTAGTGATGTTGGCGATCGCGATCAGCAGGATCAGAAGCGCGGCGCCCAGCAACAGAGTCAGCGCGGGAAGTGCATTCTGGATAACCTGTTCGTGCAACGGCCGCAGACGAACGGTCCAGCCCGCTTTTACCGAAGAAGGCGAGTCTACGGTGGCGGCGAGCCCGGCCATCGCCTGTTGCGCGGCGGCCAGGCTAGTGTCGGTGCGTAACCGGCCGATGGTGTACAGGGTCCGCATTTCGCGGATGGCCAGATCCAGTTCCGAGAGACCGAGTGGCATCCACAGCTCTGCGGACTCAGGGAATTGAAAACCCTCCGGCATCACGCCGACCACCTGAACGGGTTTGCCATTCACGCTCTGAACCGTTCCAACGACTGTGGGATCTGAGTTGAAGCGACGTTGCCACAAGCGATGTTCCAGTAGCAGCACTCCATCGTTGCCCTCCAACTCCTCCGCTCGCGAGAACTCGCGCCCAATCGCGGGCCGAATCCCAAAGACATTGAACAGGTCGGATGAGACTTGCGCCCCGGATACATACTCCGCGGCCTGTGATTGACCCCCGGCGCCGGCGAGAGCGCAATTCGTCCGGCGAAACGCGGTCAGACTCTCGAAGACTTTGTTGTCCTTGCGCCAGTCAAGGAAGTTCCGCGCCGAAACGAGATTGTCGCGTCTCCCCTTCACCGGGTTCTCCTGCCAGACCATCGTCAGTTGGCGGGAGTCGGGGTAGGGGAGGGGTCGAAACCAGACCGCGTTGACAACCCCGAACAAGGCGGCGACCACACCGATGCTCAAGGTCATAACCAGGATAGCCGCCCCGGAAAACCCGGCGGCTCGGCGCATTCCACGGACTGCGGCTCGGATATCTTGAAGGACGTCCTGGATCATCGCCATCGATTCTCACAAGAACTGCGCGTTGGTGCGCGTGAATTCCTGAGTTCGATCGGCGCCTGCTGCCCGGCCGACTCTCGACGGCATATGCACGTAGCCTTCTGAGGCTAAGTTGGTCATTAAGTATTCCACGGCGGCCTCGTTGCGGCGGCCTTCCCCAAGAACCCCGACGCGACGGGCAATCTCTTCTATCGAAGTTCGGCCATCACAATGTGACAGAACTTCCCCCAACGTCTGATGCAACTCGAAGGTCTTGCAGCGTCCGGCGCGAGTGAGATGCAAATACCAGGTAGGGAGCAGCGCCTCTTCCGGCATGACATCGGGCCGCAGCCGGAGGGGGAGGTGGTTGATGGAGACATTGCCTTTAACCACGCACGCTCCCGCAGTCAATACAGGCCCGTCGAGCGGGTCAATTTGCGGCTGCTCTCGATCCATCACATCGTAGGCAGCGGCCAGCCCGCCGAGAAAGAGACGTTCGGCCTGTGGCAGCGTTGCAGACTCGAGGACACTACGATAGAACATCATAAAGCTCCTCACGAAACCCGCTGTGGAAAAGTAATCCTCTCCCATTTTCGCCAGCATGTCGAGTCCTGCATAGTCGAACCATTGAAGCACGATGTCGATCCCGGACATCCGCATTCGACGCAGTCCGACGAGCAGATATCGAATCGTCTTGCCCGCGGAGTTCATGAATTCTTCGGCCAGCTTGAGTTGTAAACGCGTAAGCGGCGCGTACGGGAGCGCGTAGAACTCCGGGAAGACGTGAGGGTGCGCGCGGATCAGGCCGGCCTCATCCGATGACACGCCGCTCCTGGCGGGCAGCGCGCGGGTGTGCAGCTCGGTGAATTGGGACTGTTCAAAGTGCTCGCCATAGTAGCCCGTTCCGCCCAGCGCGGCCAGGATCGCGCCGTGCGGTTCGGTATCACGGATCGCCATCAGGTCCATCCACAGCTCAAGCGTCTCGCTGAGGTCCGCCTTGGTTTCCTCAGGGAATCCGAGGATGAAACTGCACCCTGCCGCGATTCCACGGGCGGCGCACGCCTCCGCGACGTCGAAGGTGCGTTCAACTGGAAGGTTCTTCCCGATTATCTTCTGCATCCTGCGGGAGCCGGTCTCAATCCCGAACACAATGTTCTGACACCCTGCTCTTGCCATCAGATCGATAAGTTCTTCCGAGATGCATCCTATTCGAGAAGAACACTGCCAGCTCACTTTGACGTTGGACCGGATCAACTCCTGGCAGATGTGGGCCACCCGCTTATCGTCGACGGTGAAGAGATCGTGAACGAAACTGACTTGTTGCGGCTGGAACTCCGTCAGCAAATGATCGAGCTCGGCGATCAAGTTTGGCGCGTCCTTGATGCGGTACTGGCGCGAGAAGAAGGCGCTCGTGCAGCAGAACTTGCAGTTGTAAGGACAACCACGGCCCACCTCGACGGGCGCTACGGAGAAGCCATTCCCGTAACCCCAGCGTTTGTATGAAGGGGTGGGAAAGGAATTGGGGAGAGGGGCCAGAGGGTTGACCAGGACTGAATCCGCTTCGCCGCTCGCGCCTCCATTGCGCATTACGAGGTTGGGGCAGGAATTGAATTCCGATAAGCCGAAGGTTTCCACGAAGGCAGGAAGAGCGCCCTCCACCTCTCCTTGAAGAATAAAATCGAACTCGGGAAACTCGATTGCGAACGCCCGGGAAACAGCGCTGACGCCGGGGCCTCCGAAACCGATGACGGAATCCGGGCGGCGCGCGCGCAGTTCAAGCGCGATCTGGACGGTGATGGGCATGACTCCAGCAATGGTACTGAACCCAAAAAACTCGGAAGATTCTTGGGCGAGGAGATCGGCGCAATGGCGGCACGCCTGTCCAACGGACTCTTCCGCGAGCCAGTGCTCGGCTAAGTCGAACAGCTCTACCTTCACCCCTAACTCCTGCAACCGTTCTGCCACCACCAGGGTTCCGAGCGGCGGCGACTCGAGCTTCCGATAATTCTGTGTGATGAGTGTGGCAGTGCTCAGCATGTGGGTTCCTCCCTTTGCGTTCGTCACTGTATCAGGCAGCGTTATGTTGAATCGTGCCCAACTGCGCTTCGAACAAGGCGCGGTATCTCGGCGAGTGGGAAGCGAGGTAGTCGTGGCCTCCTTCGGCGACCACACGGCCATGATCAATCACCACGATCGTATCGGCTTGAAGCACCGTCGAAAGCTTGTGGGCGACCACGATAGTAGTCATGCGGGTTCGAATCTTCGCCAACGAGTCATGGATGAGAGCTTCGGATTCGGAGTCAAGAGAGGAAGTAGCCTCGTCAAGGAGCAGGACTTTGCTCTCCAGGAGAATGGCGCGGGCGATCGCCAGCCGCTGCTTTTCACCGCCTGACAGGTTCGACCCGCGCTCGGCGACTTGAGTGTCGTATCCAGACGACAGCCTCATTATGAAATCGTGCGCATTGGCGAGTTTGGCGGCGGCGATTACGTCCGCCCTGGTGGCGCTGCGCCGGCCATAAGCGATGTTGTAGTGGATGGAGCCATCGAACAGGATAGTGTCCTGGTCAACCACCGCGATCTGCCTGCGCAGGGATTTCAACGAGAACTCGCGGATGTCGTGGCCGTCGATCAGCACTTCGCCGCTCTGCGGGGAATAGAACCGCGGCAAGAGATTCAAGAGCGTACTCTTGCCCGATCCACTGGAGCCCACGATCGCCAGAATCTGGCGGGGTTTGGCGCGCATCGAAACATCCGTTAGAATCGGAGCAAACTCGTATGAGAATGTCACATTACGGTAGACGATGTCTCCCTGTTTGATTTCGATGTCGCCTTCGGCCTCAGCGGGATCGTCCTCCGGCGGAATGATCAACAGTTCTTTGATCCGTTCGATGCTCGCGCTCGCCTGTTTGATCTGCATGTTGAGCTCGATCACACGGTTCGTCGGGCCGAAGAGGTAACCCAGGATGCTCATGAAAGCGATGATTGTGCCCAGCGAGAGGTTTCCAGCCATTACCTGGCTGCTCCCGTACCACAGCGCGCATAGCGGCGCAACGCTGCCAAACAGAGCGGATGTTCCCGTGAACAGGTACAGCATCATGGTGATTTTCACTTTTCCTTTTATCACCATGTGGAGGAATCGAGCGTGCTGATGCACCTCGCGCTTCTCCTGGTTGAAAGCCTTGATCACAACCACGCCCGAGATCTTCTCCTGAATATTGCCGCCTTGCTGCGCAGCGCTTTCCTGGAGATCTTTGGTGCGCTGCTTGATTCTGCTGCCGAACCAGGCCTGGCTTAATATGTAGACTGGCAACACGCTCAGCGAAATGAGAGTTAGGCGAACATCGAACGATAGCAATGCAACCAGGCCGAACACGAATGTGGCGAGGTCCACAAGCAATCCAAACGCGGTGTCCGTCAGCATGTGCTCGACATTGCGAGCTTCGCTAGTCAACCGGGAGACGATGTAACCGGACTGGTGCTTCTGAAAGAAGGGCAATGGAAGGGATAGGATGTGCCTCCAAAGATGGGTTTGCAGATCATAGAGCACGCGCTCTTTGAACCGGACAAGTAGCAGCCCCTTGCTCAAGTGGAACATGCAGTGGAGCACATATATCAGAGCCAGCGACACGCCAATCAGGGTCAGCGTATTGTGGGACCGTTGCGGGATGACGACGTCGATCAAGTATCGCGTTAGAAACGGGCCCGGCAGACGGAGAGCGGCAATAAACGTCAGGCAGATGCACAGGAACAGCCCGCGTTTCCAGTACGGCTTTATGAACGGGGCTATCGTTCGCACACTATCGGAAATTGACCAAATCATGAGGTCGCCATAGCTTTCTTCGAAGAGCGTTCAAGGACCAAGAGGGAACGCATGCGGGGACGCTAGGAGGAGACTTGCGCGCATGATTCCCCCTTCTGGTTGTCGACGCCGGCGGCGGCATTGTTCAGGTCCTTACACGGGGTCGTCGCCCAGACGGACTGCGCCCAGAGCCCGGCCGTGTAGCCGGCGAGGTACTGATGACACGAGGGGTCTTTCCCGCGTATGTCGCCGCTGTAAGTCAGGGCTTTGGCCCGGCACCCGCCGCCGCAGAAATATTTAAACTCGCACTCCACGCACCCCTTTATGTCGTGATCGACCCGGATAGAGCGGCATCGCTGGACAACGGGAGAGGAGAAATACAGATCCTCGAGGCTCTTTTCGTGAAGGTCGCCAAGCATGAACTCGGGAAAGTGCAGCCATTGGCACGGATAGACCTTGCCGTCCGGGTCAACGCTCATCACTCCATAACCGAGGCCGCAGTTTGTCTTTCGCGCGCCGTAGGGAGTTCTCGTCGGCAGATAACTGGTTAGATCCTCGGCCTCGTCTGACGCCAGATTGTAGTTCTTCACTTCTTCACCCAGAAGTTCTCCGAGGATCTGTTCGAACTCTTCGTCCGGAATATCCAGTTCGTCCTGGTAGTCCTTTCCGCGGCCAGTCGGGTGGTATTGAGCAAACGCGAAGTGGTCAAAGTTCGGCCGCAGCGAACGAGCGAGTTTCTTGATGTTTATGAGGTCACGGATGTTCCAGCGATGGATAGTCGGATACATCCTGACGTCGAGATTCTCCGCTACGAGAAGGCGGATGGCCGCGATCGTTTTGTCAAAGGTCCCAGCCCCGCGAATTCGGTCGTGGATTTCAGCCGTGCTTCCGTCCAGGCTTACCTGGATGATCCAGGGCCTGATTTCCCCAAGGCGTTTGGCTTCAGCTTCATTGATCAGTGTGCCATTGGTAATAAGCAGCACCGTGATTTCGTTGCGTTTGAGTTCTTCGAGAATCTCGAAGATGTCCGGCCGGAGAAACGGCTCACCTCCGGAAATCACTACGTAACCGACTTTCAACGCCTTGATGCTCGATATTACGCGGGCGATCTCCTCGGTTGACATCTCGTCGGCGAATCTCTTCCCGCTCTCGCGGAAGCAGTGTACGCAGCGGAGATTACATGCGTTGGTGATATTCAGCCACACCTCCTGCGGACCTGTCGCAGAGGTGACTTCCAGGACCTCCGGCGGTTCTTCACCACGGAAGTACACCATTTTTTGCCGCAGACCCAGAGCTACGAACTGCTTGACGTCCGCCAACGTGTTGGCCGGCTCCACGCCATGCTCACGCGAGAGAGCCTGAGCGATATCGGCGATCGTCAAGAGGCCGTTGAGACGCTGCATGATCTTGTACCCGGTGTGATTGATCAGTGCGACGGTGGCGTACGATGGATTGATCGCGCGATAGTGCTTCCCCCCGGCCTCATCCAACCTCTCCTCAAGGCTGGTTCCGCCCGTCAGAACCGGGATCGACTGCTCAGAGAGATCGCTCTCGCCGATCGATGAAATTTCATAGGACTTGGCGCATCTGCTCATCAGAGTGTCTCCTTCCTTCGGAATACAACCGGCGGTGATTTGACATGCCCCACAGGTGAAGTAAGAGTCCCTGCCCATGGGGCATGGTTATGGTTAAACAGCTTAGTCGAGCAGGACAGGAGTTGTGTCGCTGTCGCTGTCGAAGCTCACGGACGCTCCACTCCCATGCTTGTGGGTGTGGCCGGGAGCTATGGCTGACATCTCGAGAATTGAAGAAAGGACCTGTGTGTCAGATAGGCCCTTCGGTGGTTCGTATGGCATTGTACCCCTCCTTTCTTATGAATTCAGGATTATGGATTTAGGATTGTGAGCGATTGAAGGCAAACCCCGATCGGCGCGGCTCCCCGGCTCAACGTTTGTTCCGGCCTGACATCCAACTCGATAGATGTCACGAGTCGCTTTCAGAATCGGCTCCTCAATCAGCCACAAGCCCACTGTTCGTGCGGTAAAGTGAGAGGCAATTCTCGCACCAAGGTGACATCTGCTACTCAGAAAATGCTGAACGTGTTGATCCAACAAACCTTGCGTCAATCGCGCCGTCAGGGCGAATCGAGTCTCTCAGAATTCGATTGGCTGTATGTCGCCAACCGGAGGGTGATTAAACAGAGAGAACGTGGTCGATCTCGTGATCTCAAGCAGATTAGCTTGCCGGCGATAGATCGCCAGGCAATAGCGAAATGTCGCTACTTCCGCCTCCAGGTAGTACGATCAAGAGAATTTCCATCCTTAAAGAGTAGAATTCACCGTGCGGGTTGAGACCAGAAGAAGACTGCGGGCGGATCGCCAAAGCGTGCGGGTTCTTTCTTCGGCCAGTTCAGGACGGAGGAGACACTGGGGGGCAATTGAGACAGCGACAGGTTTATTCGTGGCGCAAGGTATTCATCCGGATCCACGTGTTCGAACAGAATCGCGGAGTCGCACCGCCCCAGCAACGTTAGCACGGCAGCAGACCTCAGGTCCGCTTGCTCTCAATGCCCAGTTTCTTGATTTTGCTGCGTAGAGTCGAACGAGGAATCCCGAGAATCCGGGCGGCTCGGCTCTCATTGTGATCGACCATATGAAGCACCCGCTCGATGTGACTTCTCGTCTGCGTGTCCAAAGCCAAATCTATTGCGGGAGAGACGGGAGCTTTCGCAGCCTGAGGATGCCGGTATTGCTCCGGCAGATGCTTCGCATCGAGAATCTCATCGGGAACAGTGGCGAGCAGTCGAACAATCAGGTTCGCCAGTTCGCGCACGTTTCCCGGCCAATCGTAGGCCTCCAGGGCCTGATAGAATTCACCCGTCGCACAACTCGCGGGGTTGGCGAACTTACAGACGGTGCAACCGCTCCTTCCAGCGAACATGAAATCCCGGCCTACTTGCTCGCAATACTTTTTGAGAAAATGACTGACCAGCAATGGGATATCGCTCCGGCGTTCTCTAAGGGCAGGGACCCGGATTTCGAACACTGAGAGGCGGTCGCAAAGATCTGCTCGAAATTTTCCTTGATCAATCAACTTGGACAGATCCCGGTTGGTCGCCGCGACCACGCGGACATTAACGCGAAAAGGAAGGTCGCAACCGACTCTCGTGACCTCACCTCGTTCGATCACGCGCAGTAAGGATGACTGAATGACAGCGGGCATATCTCCCACCTCATCGAGGAAGAGAGTTCCACCGTCCGCCGCCAGAAACTTTCCTGATCGGGATTGATGGGCGCCAGTGAACGCATGTTTCGTATGGCCGAACAGTTCATCGGCAAACAGGCTTTCGGTCAAAGTGGAAGCCAGCACCGGAATGAAGGGTTTGCCGCGACGCTTCCCCCAGGAATGAATTGCTCTACTAGCCAATTCCTTGCCACTTCCGCGCTCGCCTGTGATGAGCACGGCGCCGCTCGAGTTAGCCGCGGCACGTTTGATCTGACGTTCCAGGTCTAGAAAGGCTGGACTGACTCCAACGATATCGAGCGGTGTTCCGGACTTTGCAGCGTCTTCCCTCAACACGAGCCGCTCGATCGCAATCACGATGTCGATTGCCATGGTCTGAAGCTTTTGCAAGTGGAAATCACCGTAGCACCGCGGCCGGGACGATTCGACATGGATGCAGCCAACCACTTTTTTCGCGTCCAGCAATGGTACCCACAGCGATGAGCGACCGCCTAAAAACAAAGGGAATGAAGCTGTGCCCCGGCGATAATCATCGACGCGATGGTGAAGACCTGTTTCAAGGACGGTAGTAGCGAGATTAGCTGGTCTCGCCCACCATATCTTTAACAGATTGGCCGTCGGTTCAGCCAACTCGCCACGCAGCCCAGAAGCCAGAATCACCGGCTCTTTACCAGTTATGTCAAAGAAGAGAATCACGCCGCCGATATCAGACGCAGTCATGCTAAGAGCCTTTTCCAATGAGAATTGGAGGATGGCGTCTAGCTGAGTCGAGGGACGGCCAGCAAGCATCAATAGGCTAGAGAGCATATCGTATTCTGGAGCATATCCTTGATGCATCTTAATTACCTGTGGCGTGGGCGACTCAAATCGCCGGGCCGAAGCCCCAGAGCGACTGTCTTCTGTGCACGCGGGACTGCTTAGTGGCTGATAAGCAGTAACCGAACTGCTTGCGCTTCATCAAAGCGGATTATTCAATCTTGGCGTGCTGGGAAACTCAAAACAAACCCACTCGCGAGTATCGTCAATCAGGCGAGGTTTAGGACAACTCGCGAACCTCTCGGTTCTCGGCGCAACCCGGATCCGCTAAGGCGAGCTTATCATAGCCCTCTTCTGGAGGGTGTGTCAAGTTACAATATTTCGGCGGGGATGCGTCAGTATATTGACCCTTGAGATCTTGAAGTGCTCCTCGAATGCAAGATAACCGTTCTCATCTTGTATTGGAGCAAGAAAGACGCGAAAATCAAAATCTATACGATGCGCACATTTCCAGAAAAACATGAAGAACGAGGATGGGTCCAGAGCACTCAACGAATGCGGCGGCTCAGTTCAAACGCGCGTTTCTCCGCAATGGGTTCAGATCGCTCTGTAACATAAGTTCTGGGGACGAGAAGCAGATGACTCGAAGACTCGACTACCGCAACAGCGTGCTTGAGGCGTACCCAGACGTCTACACCTCGGCTGCCCTTGAGGCGTTGGAGGTCCTGGCGCCGCTCAACCGTGACCGGCGCGAGCTGATGGCAAAGCGCATCGCGCGGCGACTGACGCGAGAGCGCGACCGCCAACGCATCGCCTTCCTCGAACCCCAGACTCTGATCCCGCGCACGAACATCCGGGTTCAGGACGCCCGCGACGGCAACTTCGAGGGGAGCGAGATCCCGGCCGATCTGAAACGCCAGTGGATCCAGGGCACCGGGCCCGCTGCCAGGCCGAGGGCGAGCACCGAGAGCGGCCTGCGCAACGCCGCCTACGCGCTCCTCTCGGGCGCCGACGGCTGGATGTTCGACGGCGAGGACGCCCTCGGGCAGGTCGATAACATGTCGCTCGACAACCAGCGCAACCTCCTCCTCGCGATCGCCAAAGACCCGCGTTTTCTGACTGTCGCCGAAGAAGTCGCCGCCGAGATGAACCAGTGGGCGCAAGACTTCTTCGGGCGGCCCATCGTCGCCGACTGGCGCCAACAGCTCGACTTCACCACCAAGATCTTCCGCGCTCGCGGTCTGCACCTCGACGACCGCCACGTGCGCGAGGTGGACGGCACCGGCTTCTCCGCCTCGATCGTGGACCTCGCGCTCTACGTGGTCAACAACCACCAGCTCCTACGCGACGCGGGGGCATCGATCGTCCTCTACCTGCCGAAAATCCAGACCGCCGAGGAGGCGGCGCTATGGAACGACCTGCTCGCGGCGCTCGAGCAGCACCTCGAGCTGCCGGTGGGCACGATCAAGGCCTACGTCCTCGTCGAGCAGATCGAAGCGGCCTTCCAGCTCATGGAGATCCGCGCCGCCCTCGGCCGTCACTTCGTAGGCTTCAACACTGGGCGGTGGGACTACATCAACAGTGTCGCCGATGCGATGGCGTGGGACCCGGGCTTCATCAACCCCAACATCGACGCCATCGGCATGACCTACGGCTACATGCGAAACTACGAGGACCGCGTGCGCCGGGCGGTGAACACTCCCGACAAGAGCGGCCGCTGCGCCCTCTGGCAGGGCGGGATGGAGCCCAACATCCCGGTCGGCTCCGAAGCGGGCGTCGCCGAAGGCATGCGCAAGGCGAAGGCCGGAGGCGAGCGCGAGCAGCGCGCGGGAGCTAGCGGCAAGTGGGTCGCGCACTGGAAGATGGTGCACATCGTGCGACCGGTGTGGGAGGAGGCCGGCGCCGACAACCAGCTCGGGCGCGAGTTTCCGCCGCTCACCTACACGCAGGAGGACGCCGACGATCTGGTGCTGCTCGAGCCGGCGCCGCGCACCGTCCGCGGCGCCCGCGACCTGCTGAGCGTCGCTCTGCAGTACGGCAACGCGTTCGCCCAGGGGTTCCAGGCCGCGGCGCTCAAGCCGGCGGACTTCTTCGGCGACGACGACGTGCTCTACCTGATGGAGGACATGGCGACCGGTGAGATCCGCGTCAGCATCCTCTGGGAGTGGCTGCAGAAGGGCGCGGAGGTTACCGGCGACGACCCCGCGACCGGCGCCCGCGCCGGCGATACCTTCGACGCGGCGCTCTTCGCGAGGTTGCTCGCCGAAGAGTACGATAAGCTGCTCGCCGCCCGTGACCGCGACGTCCACGACGACTCGAAGGCGACCACATTGCCAATCGCGCGGGAGATCGTCGCGACGTACGTCACCAATCGCGTCAAGCCGCCCTGGTACATCGATCTCTTGAACCTCAACCTCGGCATCCACGATCTCGCCACCGCCAGGTCTCGCATACAGGCCTACGTCGAAGCCTTCGAGCGGGACGGGACGCGGATCACGGAGAACCAGGACTTTGTCGTCTGAAACAAGGAGCCCCGTCATGAGTTCGTTCGAGCATGAAGTCGCCGCGACCCAGCAGTGGTTCGACAGCCCCAGATTCGCGGGCATCGTTCGCCTCTTTACCGCGCGCCAGGTGGTCGAGCAGCGGGGCACGATCGCCCACGACTACACGGTGGCGCGCGAGGCCGCGGCGGCGTTCCACGACCGCTTGCGCCAGCTTTTCGCAGAGCGCAAGAGCATCACGACCTTTGGTCCGTACTCGCCGGGGCAGGCGGTGGCGATGAAGCGGATGGGGATCGAAGGGATCTACCTCGGCGGCTGGGCGACCTCCGCCAAGGGCGGCACGAGCGAGGACTCGGGACCCGATCTCGCGAGCTACCCGCTCAGCCAGGTACCCGACGAAGCCGCGACACTCGTGCGCGCCCTGCTCACCGCTGACCGCAACCAGCATTACCTGCGCACGCGCATGACCGAGGCCCAACGCGCCGCGACGCCGGCCTACGACTTCCGGCCTTTCATCATCGCGGACGCCGACACAGGCCACGGCGGCGACCCGCACGTGCGCAACCTGATCCGTCGCTTCGTCGAGGCCGGCGTGCCGGGCTACCACATCGAGGACCAGCGCCCCGGCACCAAGAAGTGCGGTCACCAGGGCGGCAAGGTGCTCGTGGCGCAAGACGAGCAGAACAAACGCCTGAACGCCGCCCGATTCCAGCTCGACGTCATGGGGGTTCCCGGAATCATCGTCGCTCGCACCGACGCCGAGGCGGCCAACTTGATCGACGGCCGCGGCGACGAACGCGACCAGCCGTTCCTACTCGGCTCCACCAACCGCGACGTGCCGGCCTACAAGGTGTGCTTCCTGGCGCTGATCCAACGTTTCTACGAACTGGGCGTCCGCGAGCTCAACGGCCACCTGCTCTACGCCATCGCCGACGACGAGCACGCCTTCGCCACCGAGTGGCTCGAGCAGCGCGGCGTATTCCGCCAGGTCGCGGAGGCCGCGGCGATCTACCGGGAGGGGAAGGAGACATCGCTCGACGCCATGTTCGACGGGGTCGCCACCCGCTTCCTCGAAGTGTGGGAGGACGAGGCCGGCCTCGAGACCTTCGGAGAGGCCGTTGCCGAGGTGCTCGAGTTCCGCGAGAGCGAAGGCGAGCCGCTCGAGACGAGCTCCGGCGAGTGGCAGCGCTTCGCCGCGCGCGCCTCGCTCTACGCCGCGCGCATCAAGGCGCGAGAACTCGGCGTCGACATCGAGTGGGACTGCGAGGCGGCTAAGACGCCCGAGGGGTACTACCAGGTGCGCGGTGGCATTCCTTACGCGATCGCCAAGTCGCTCGCCGCGGCGCCGTTCGCCGACCTGCTCTGGATGGAGACAAAGACCGCCGACCTCGCCGACGCCCGCCAGTTCGCCGAGGCGATCCACGCCGAGTTCCCCGACAAGATGCTCGCCTACAACCTCTCGCCGTCGTTCAGTTGGGACACCACCGGCATGAGCGACGAGGAAATGCGACGCTTCCCCGAGGAGCTCGGCAAGCTGGGCTTCGTGTTCAACTTCATCACCTACGGCGGTCACCAGATCGACGGCCTGGCCGCCGAGGAGTTAGCCACCGCCCTCAAGCAGGACGGCATGCTAGCCCTCGCCCGCCTGCAGCGAAAACTTCGCATGGTCGAGTCTCCCTACCGCACGCCCCAGACCCTTGTTGGCGGACCGCGCGCGGACGCCGCATTGGCCGCGACGTCGGGGCGCACGGCGACGACCATGGCGATGGGCAAGGGCTCGACCCAGCACCAGCACCTGATACAGACCGAGGTGCCCAAGAAGCTCCTCGAGGAGTGGCTGGCGATGTGGACGCGGAACTATGAGCTCCCCGGCGGGCTGCGCGTCCAGATGCGGCCCCACCGCGCCGGCTCGGAGTTGCTCGAGCTCGGAGTGTACGACAGTGGGGAGGAGAAGCTCGCCAACGTCATCTTCTCCCCCATCCACGACCGGCGTGGCCGCAGCATCCTCTCGGTGCGCGACCAGAACACCTTTGGGGAGTCGCTGCGCAAGAAGCGCCTGATGACCCTCGTCCACCTTTTCCTGGTGCACCGCTTCAAGGCCGACTCGGTGCACTACGTCACACCCACGGAGGACAACCAGTATCAGGTCGCAAAGATGAAGTCTCACGGCATCTTCCGCGAGGTCAACACCGAGGTCGGCCAAATCATCGTCGCCGACGTCGACCACCAGCGGATCTCCGAGCTATTGGCGCCGGATCAGGAGGCGTTGGGGAGGCTGATTCGCAAGGAGAGATAGGAGCGACTCGCTCATAGCAGTACAGCGATGACGCGCAATATGTATCCCAGGCCGCTCCTGCGATTCGGAAAACGCTTCCGCCACTGCGACGCAGGTTGTCACACATCTAGTCACATCGATTTGGCTTGGCCATCCGCTCTGTGCCGAGGATAATGTCCGCCGTGAGTGCCGTGACGACGAAAGGTACGTACTACGCACACTCGGGCCGTGCGCCCGTGGGCGGCCTCGTCGTGGCGATCGCGGGTGGCGCTGTCGTCGCCTCGCTGCTCGCGGCAGTCTATGCGTACTTCGACGCGCTGATCCCGTTCGTCTACCTGAACATGGTTGCCGCCGTCGTCGTGGGAAGCGTGGCGGGCGTCGTCACCGGAAAGCTGCTCGTACGGGGCCTAGTGCGCAACAACCTGACAGCCGCGCTTGCGGGGACTGCCGTCGCGGTGGTCGCGCTTTATGTGGCGTGGGCGGCCTGGCCCGGCGCGATCCTCGACAAACCTGGCGCGGACGTAGGCTTCGTCCACCTTCTCACGAGCCCGGCTTCTCTGTGGGCGACGATCCACGCCATCAATCGGCACGGCGCGTGGAAGCTCAGCGGGTCGACCCCGACCGGACTCGTGCTCTGGATCGCCTGGGCTGGCGAGGCCGCGATCATCGTCGGAGTCTCGCTCTTTTGGGCGCAACTACGTCGCGGAAGAGCCATTCTGCGAAACCTGTCAGCGCTGGTGCGTCGAGGAGAAGCGGGTGCTCGAGGCTCACGGGTTTGACGCCGACGAGCTGAAGCGGCGCCTCGAGTCCAAAGATTTCGCCTATCTTGCGACGCTCGGGCCGCGAAGCCCGAACGACGTAGAATGGTTCCGAATCGACCTGGACCGGTGCCAGGGGTGTGAGAACACGACGACGCTCACGGCGAAGAGCGTAGACCGCGTGGGTGAGAAGGGTCGGGGGTCGGAGAAGACCGTTATCGAGAATCTCCTTGTGAGCCAGGACGAGGTCGACCGACTTCGGCACTTCGAGTTTGACACGCCCGGGCCACGCGGTGTGTAGGTGTCGTTGACGCCGGTCAACATAAAGCGCGACCGGAGACGCGGCAGACCGCCCTTGTTGTCGATCTCAATGTATAAAAAGGTTTGAAGAATGGCTGGGAGGCAGGGAGCAATGACATGCTAAGAGGATTGCGAAGGCGCCGTTCAAAGAATAGAATCCCCCAAATTCGAATGAGGATTTCCTGGAGGTGTCTGCGTGAAGCTAAAGGTTCTGTGTGTTATCGCGATGATCGCTACAGCCGCTTTGGCGCAGCAACAGTCGGCGCCTGTGAAAACCGTCGAGGTCACGCCTAAGGTGACCGAAGCTGAGGTCGGCCAGCAGTTGAAATTGACCGCGGTAGCTAAAGACGAGTCGGGTAAAACAATCGACGTTAAGCCAGCGGTCTGGTTTGCCGCCCCGTTCGATGTGGTCAGCGCCGACAATTCGGGAAACATTTCGTTCTACAACCCCGGCGAGGCGCAAGTTGGAGCAGTGGTCGCGGGCAAGGTCGGCACAATACGAATCAGAGTCAAGCCGGCGCCGGTAACGAGCATCGATCTCCCGTCAAAGAATCAAGTCGTTGTGGGCGGCGCCATGAGGCCGAACGCGACTGCTCGCACTTCGACAGGTAATCCGCGAGCGGATGTCGCGATCTCGTGGTCCTCCGATAATCCGTCGATTGCCTCTGTTGATGCCGCCGGACTGGTTATCGGACTGAAACCGGGTAAAGCGAACATCACCGCGGCCTGCGAGCGAGCTAGCGCGACGATGGCGGTTGAGGTGACCGCAAACTCGGTCAAGTCGCTCAGTGTTGAGCCGAGATCCGCGAATGCGCGAACGGGAGATGTAGTTCGTTTCTCCACTGGCGCGACCGATGGCGCAGGCAAAGCCATAAACGGTTGTGACGTGCGCTGGGCGGTTGGCGGTGACGGCGCGATGATTGAGCCCGACGGCGCGTTCGTGGCCGAAAAACCGGGCGCCTATGTCGTCAGCGCTTCGGTCGGCGATCGCGAGGCGCTGGCTTCAGTGATCGTGACACCGCGAAACACGGAGCGCGAATTAGAAGTGGTTGGGCGTGCACTGATCAAAGACTTTCAGACTGCGGAACAATGGATCATCGGCAATTTCGCTTATGTGTCGACGATATCCGACAAGCTGATGGTTTATGACGTCTCGGATCCGGCTCACCCGAAGCTGACGGATACGGTGAAGGTTGATGCCCGGCATACCAACGACATAAGCACGACGTCCGACGGCAAGATCGCGGTGCTCACTCGTGAGGGCGCATCAAATCGCAAGAACGGAATCGTGTTTCTCAATACATCCGACCCCGCGCATCCGAAGGTCATTTCTGACTATACGGCTACGGTTACCGGCGGAGTGCATAGCGCATTCATCGATAGTCATTACGTGTACCTGACCGACGACGCAACGGGCTCGATGCGCGTCATCGACTTTCAAGACGTAAAGAATCCAAAGGAGGTCGCGCGGTGGCAAGTTGAGAATCCGCTGGCGCGACAGGTAACCGCCGCCGACGGTGAAGAGTCGACCGCTGGGCGATATCTCCACGACGTTCAGGTGAAAGACGGACTGGCTTATCTGGCTTATTGGAGAGACGGACTCGTGATTCTGGACGTCGGCAGCGGCATCAAGGGCGGCAGTCCGGAGAAGCCTCAGTTAGTCAGCCAATATCGGATGAACTACCACGAGCTGTACGGCGACGGTTGGCTGGCCGGCGCGCACGCGGTCTTTCGCTATAAGAACTACGTCTTCGTCGGCGATGAGGTCTTTCCGGCCATATTCGATATACAGTCGAAGAAACGGATTCCAGTGCGCGGAATCGTTCACGTCGTGGATGTGAGCGATATCAATCATCCAAGAGAAGTCGCGAACTACACCGTACCCGAAGGCGGCGCGCACAACATCTGGGTCAAGGACGATGTGCTGAGTATGGGCTACTACTCGGGTGGCGCTCGCGTCGTCGATGTTTCGGGCGAGCTTAGAGGAGACCTGTACAGGCAAGGACGCGAGATCGGGCGGCTCTGGACTGGGGATCCGTCGGGGTTCAGGTCTAATCTGCCCTTTACCTGGGGAGCTCAGCCGCACCGCGACTTGATCTTCTTTAACGATATCAACTCGGGCATTTGGATCGTGAAGATCGGAAAGCCTAAACAGAAGGGCTCGACGACCGCGCCCGGCGATTGAGAGAACAATAGCTGTTACGATGAAGCTGATGAAACCTGTACGGGCGTCCCACCGTGGGCGCCCCTCTTTGATGAGTGGGACCATCTTTGCCAAGAGGGGCGCCCACGGAGGGACGCCCATACAGGTTCACTTGGCGGGTTCCATCTTGAAGAAGTCAATGCCGGCCGCTTGCTCAGGCAGGTCCACGGTCGCGACCGTTTTCAGAGAACTCAAATCTATTACTTCCACCGTTCCCGGTTCCGAGCCTACGCCTTCTACCGAGATGAACGCATAACGATTGTCGGGCGAGACTACTGCCCCGTGGATGACCCGGCGCTTTGTTGGAATTCGCGCAAGCTCGCGCCCCGACTTCAGCTCGTAGACCGAGACGGACTGATCGCGTTTGTTGGTTGCGATGAGCTTGCCATCTTTGGTGACGGCCAGATTGTAGACGCCGGGCCGAGCAGCAATTCTTCGCGTAACTTTCCAGCTAGCCGCCTCGATTTCCACGATCTCGTCTGACTTGTTGCAAGCAACCAGAACGAACTTTCCATCGGCTGATGGTTGAGCCCAGGTTGGCGAGCAAGAAGTATCACCGGGTTTAGGCGGTTCCATTCCGTGACCACCCGTATCGCGCGTAGAATGCGCGCTCATCGCGTGCGATGCCGGCGAGCCATTCATTCCACTCTCTTTCCCTTTGGTCACGACGAAGTGGCGAGAGACCTTCAGGCTGTTCGTATCGATCTCGACCAACAAGTCGTCCATCATGCAGGCTGAGTACTGCCTGGTGCCTTGCGGGTTGATGCGCGAGCCGTGAGGCATGGTGCATGTCGGAACGCGGGCGACTTCGATCATCTGTTCCGTGGCAACTATCGAAACCGAAGACGGAACCATGTCACCGTGAAGATTGAAATTGACAACGTAAAGCAGCCCGCCGTCACTGGAAATATCCATAGTAGCCGGAAAGAAACCGAGCGTTACCTTGCCGAGAACGGTGTTGTCCTTAGTCGAGTATTTCCAAACGGAACCGTAGGGGCGGCCGTGACCGAGCGATACGTAATAGAACTGTTTATCGGGCGAGACGACTATACCGTGGGGACCGTCGATATCGCTGGGCATCGACCCGGTTTCGATGAGCTTATCAACATGGGCGCCTTGCCGCCCGAAACGAATCAACGCGATTTTGTCGGCCGACTCACAGACGACATAGACCAGATAGTCTTGCCGCGGCGCTTGTCCGGCGGCGGTTGTCCCAGAGAAGCGAGTAGGGAGTAGAGCGAGAAAGAGGATGATTAAACAGGCCCGCCATTGATTCATTCGGTTCTCGCACCTTGTTGGAGTCATTGTAGGAACCTCAGCTAACCGGAAGATGATAGCAAGGGAGGCCGTTTCACTGCATCCCGAGCAGAGTCATTCGCCGGTTGTCTCTCACTTGCTCGTCACAAACTCCAGGGGTTGTAAGCGGTCACGGCGTCGGGTACAGTCAGCGCCTAGTCATCCGAATTGAAATATGATGTCAGTCAAGTTTCGCGAGAATGTTGGAAGCGGAAGTGTGAGGAGGTAAAAGAATGAGGATCCATGCGATGGGGTTGGCGCTGCTACTGACAGCCGTATTGTTGAGCGTTCCAATACTAAACACGAGGACACTGGGAGTAAACGACGGTGGTACCGCGCAAGCACAGACGCAAGCGCGGAATCCAGCTCGAGAGGCGCTTATTGCGAGAGCCAAGTCATTCGAGCTGAATACGCCCTACGTGCCTCCTCCGGGTGACCCGCTTGAGCACGCTGCGTCGGGGTACGCGAAGGTTATCTGCTCAGCGGTGTTTATCACCGGGCTCGATCCCGAGTTCGCCGCAAAGAACATCGGCGGCTTCACCGGTCCTTTCGAGGAGCGAGACACGCTGGGCAAGCCGGTGATCGACCGAACTAACAAAACCGTCACGGTAGCCGCGCCCAGCGGAGTGAAGCGCATCGCCAGGTATCTTGGCAGTCAAGGATGCGTGACGCTTCCCGCGGGCAAGGACTCGCTGAGCTTTAAGCCTATAACGGTAAAAAGTAAATTGCCGGATGCTTCAACTCAAGGGTGGCCGATGGGGGATGTGTTGCCCAAGGAACCTCTGCCCTCCCAGATCAACGCCGCGAAACTCAAGCAAGCAATTGACGCGGCCTTTGAACCTGCAGAAGGTCTGACCGCGGCGTTCGTCGTAACGTGGAAAGGTCGCATAATCGCAGAGCGCTATCGAGAAGGCATCACCGCGAGCACTCCGCTCGAGAGCTGGTCCATGGGTAAGAGCCTGATCTCCACGCTGATGGGCATACTCGTCAAACAAGGCGTCTACGACCTACAGCAACCGGCACCCATTCCCGAATGGCAGAGCACAGGTGATCCGCGAGCCAAGATTCGCATCGCCGACATCATGCGCATGTCGAGCGGCTTGCGAATCCGAGCGCCTCAGGACCCCGACTATGATCCAACGCTCGGTTATCCCGATCATATGTATTTCTACACCGGTGGCATCAACACGTTTCAATATGCCGCGACTCGGCCGCAGCAGTGGCCGCCAAACACGGTGGGTCGCTATCGCAACTGCGATCCGTCGTTGATCAGCTATCTCATTCGACTTGCGGTCGAGAAGCGCGGCGAGGAGTACTTGTCATTTCCGCAGCGCGCGCTGTTCGACAAGATCGGCGTTAGGACGATGGTGCTGGAAACTGATCCGCATGGAAACTTTCTCACGCAAGGGTACGAGTTTGGATCGGGGCGCGATTGGGCCCGGCTCGGGAATCTCTATCTTCAGGACGGTGTGTGGCGGGGCGAGCGGATTCTGCCAGAGGGATTCGCGAAATTCGTGAGCACGCTTGCGCCGGCGTGGGAAGCAGACAAGCGCCCGGTTTACGGCGCGTTCTTCTGGATCAACGGCGACGGAGGGTATCCGGTGCCGAAGGATGCTTATTTCATGGCCGGCGCCGGCGGGCAATGGACGATGATAATTCCTTCGCATGATCTGGTTGTGGTGAGGCTCGGGCATTATCGAGGCAGCAGCAAGGGAACTCAGTCGTTCAAGAAATCGCTTGCGATCTTGATGGAGGCTGTGCCGAAGAAATGATTTGCGATCTTGGCGACGCCGTCGCATACGGCGGCGATACTGAAACGCAGGCCCAGGAACCTTTCATCTTCATTTATGATTTCAAAGATTGCCGTGCGCACTTCGAGGCCTCGGTAAGCGGGAGTCGCTTGTTGCAAGAGGATTCTCCATTGGTCAAAAACTCCGAGAGGTCGCGGCCTCCCTTTTGCACCACTATCCTGATATCTTCAGCCGGTAGATCGACCACCAGTGTTGAGTATCACGCTCAGAGATAGCCGTAATACGGACGAACCTGGCGCGAACTGGATTAAAGCTTGCCCCAGAGCGACCGGGTTCCCCGCGACCTTCAAAAACGGTTAGCCACTGTCCGCCATCCGAGCTCACGTCAATTTTGTACCGGCGTGCGAAATCTTCGCCATCGGGCTCGTGGATTAGCACAACCTTTGAAATGGTGTAGCTTCCACCCAAGTCCGCTTGCAGCCAGCTCCCGGCATAATTGGCCTTGTTCGTTGTGGCGCGCGTCGTGTTGTTATCATCGGCGACGCTGGCGTCGTTTGAGAAGCCTCGCGATGTTACGCTTCTTATTTGGCGGGTGAGCCGCTCATCGTCCTCGTCCGCAACAACCTCTGGATCGAGGTTGGTACGAACCTCGGCTATCGACCACAAGTGATTACTATCTCTATTTCGAAGCGCGGTGATACGAATATACCGCGTCGCAACCGGCTCGAATCGGGCTACGCTGCGACCTACCTTTCCCGGACCGCGCCATACCTCGCGGAACCTGCTTTCGTTTGCCTGCCTACTTACTTCCACCTTGTATTCAACCGGATAGTCCTCGGCCCATCGCCCATGAAGCTGCACCACGCGCGACAGTTCGTACTCTCCTCCGAGATCGATGGTGATCGCGAGCCCTTCATAATT